>DASWQB010000060.1:0-2563 GCA_036398335.1 Afipia sp.
CGTCACGGTTCCAGCCCACAATTTCTGCGCGCCGACACGGGCGAAATTGATCGCGGCCTTGCGATCCATACCGGCGGTGGAGGGCACGTTGGGGTCGAGCTGATCGCCGGGAATTACCCGTACGCCGTCATGCTTCCAGCGCTCGTCATGCGCGTGATCGTGCGAATGGTCGTGATGATCGTGAGACATGGTTTTACCGCCGGCAGATTGATGACCCCGTAGATATGCCGGGCCTTCCCGCAACATTCAATACTCTACATAACAAAAGCCCCCGCATCGCAGGGATGCAGGGGCCTTTGTCGGATCAGGTAAAGGAGAAATTTACTCCCAGCTCAGCGCGCCGCCGTTCTGGTATTCGATCACGCGGGTCTCGAAGAAGTTCTTTTCCTTCTTCAGATCCATCGCCTCGGACATCCATGGGAACGGATTTTCAGTCTCATCGAACACCCGCGTCAGGCCCAGCTGGGCGCAGCGGCGGTTGGCGATGAAATGCATATACTGTTCGCACAGCGCCGCATTCAGGCCGAGGAAACCGCGCGGCATGGTATCGCGGCCATAGGCAGCTTCCAGCTCGGCAGCATTGCGGATCATCGCGCGAACTTCCTCCTGGAATTCGGCGGTCCACAGATGCGGGTTCTCGATCTTGATTTGATTTATAACGTCGATGCCGAAGTTCAGATGGATGCTCTCATCGCGCAGGATGTACTGATACTGCTCGGCGATGCCGACCATCTTGTTGCGGCGGCCGAGCGAGAGAATCTGCGCAAAACCCGTGTAGAACCACATGCCCTCGAAGATCACGTAAAACGCGACGAGATCGCGCAGGAAGGCCTGATCGCTTTCCGGCGTGCCTGTCGAGAAATTCGGATCGTCCAGATGCTGGGTATGCTTGAGCGCCCATGCCGCCTTGTCGGTGATGGAGGGCACTTCGCGGTACATGTTGAACAGCTCACCCTCGTCGAGGCCGAGGCTTTCCACGATGTACTGGAAAGTGTGGGTGTGCACCGCCTCCTCGAAGGCCTGACGCAGAAGATACTGCCGGCATTCGGGGTTGGTCAGGTGACGGTAGATCGCCAGCACGATGTTGTTGGCGACAAGGCTTTCCGATGCGGCGAAGAAGCCGAGATTGCGCTTGATCGCATGGCGTTCGTCGTCGGTGAGGCCGTCGCGCGATTTCCACAGCGCAATGTCGGCCTGCATCGACACTTCGGTCGGCATCCAGTGATTGTTGCAGCCGGCGAGATATTTCTCCCACGCCCATTTATATTTGAGCGGCAGGAGCTGATTGACGTCGGCGCGACAGTTGATCATCCGCTTGTCGTCAACAGATACACGTCCGCCCGAGCGATCGATGGCGCCAAGACCGGTTTGCTCTCCGGTTTGCTCTCCAGTCTGCTCGCCCATCTGTTCAACGGGGGCTTCGGTCTGTTTCAAAATTTGCGGCAAGTGATGGATCGCCTTGTTGGATGAGGTTTCTGACCAGTCAAGCATGGGTCTTTCTTTCTTATTTCAATATCTGCGTTTGCCGTCATTGCAAGAAGGCGAAGCCGACGAAGCAATCCAGTTTTCTCTATCGCTCTGGATTGCTTCGCAGAGCTTGTCATCGGGCCGCGTTTTGCGCGGACCCGTTCGTTGGCTCGCAATGACGAAGCGGCATCACTGGCACGCTTCGCAGTCGGGATTGTCGATCGAGCAGGCAACGGCATCCGACAGGTCGGGTGCGGTCGATGCCTTGTTCTTGACCAAAATGGGCCCGCTCGCGGATGCTCCCGATGAGGACGACACGGCGTTGAGCTTGCCGTCGGTTCCCTTCAGTGTCGATTTCTCGACGTGGGTCGCACTGCGCGAACGCAGGTAATATGTGGTCTTCAGGCCGCGCTGCCAGGCCAGACGATAGAGCGTGTCCAGTTTCTTGCCTGACGGATTGGCGATGTAGAGGTTGAGCGACTGCGCCTGATCGATCCACTTCTGGCGGCGGGCGGCCGATTCGATCAGCCAAGCGCTGTCGATTTCAAATGACGTTGCATAAAGCGCCTTGAGATCGTCAGGTACGCGGTCGATCGAGCCGACGCTGCCGTCGAAATATTTCAGATCGGACACCATCACTTCGTCCCACAGGCCGCGTGCTTTCAGATCGCGGACCAGGAATTCGTTCACCACGGTGAAATCGCCCGACATGTTCGATTTCACGTAGAGGTTCTGGTAGGCGGGTTCGATCGACTGCGCGACGCCGCAGATATTGGAGATCGTCGCGGTCGGTGCGATCGCCATCACGTTGGAGTTGCGCATGCCGGTGGTCTTCACCTTCTTGCGAAGGCCCGCCCAATCGAGTGTCGCGGAGCGGTCGAGATCGAGGCCGCCACGTGCCTTGTCCAGAATATCGATGGAGTCGATCGGCAGCACGCCTTTGCTCCAGAGCGAGCCCTGGAACGAGGGGTAGGTGCCGCGCTCGGCGGCAAGATCGACCGAGGCCGAGATGGCGTGGTACGAAATCACTTCCATCGAAAGATCGGCGAAGGCGACGGCTTCTTTAGAGGCCATCGGAATTCGCAGCGACTGGATC
>DASWQB010000061.1:0-2562 GCA_036398335.1 Afipia sp.
TCCGGTGATGTCGGCCACGAGAGTGGGCGGCAGCGATTTCGGCTCGGCGACCTTGCGGCCGCGCTTGGCGATGATGCCCTCGTCCACGAGTTCGGCAAGGATGCGCCGCAGCGCCGCGCGGTCTTCATTCTTCAGCCCGAAATGACGCGCGAGTTCACGCGTGCCTGCGTCGGAAGGGTGTTCGCGCACGAACGCGACAATGCTCTCCCGGTCTGGAAAAGCATGTGTCGCGTCACGTTTGTTTTTCATTATCCGCGTGCTTTGCCGGCGCTCTTTTTGGCCGCAGGAGCGGCGGCTTTTGCGGCTGCAACCTTTGGCGCGGCTGCCTTCTTCGCCTTGGCTGGCGCGCGCGGTTTTGCTGCGGCCTTGATCGGCGCCGGCTCGGCCTTGGTCGAGGCAGGCCTGGCTGCTTTTTTCGCAGCGGGCTTCTTCGCCGGTTTTTTCTCCGCGCCGTTCGCCTTTTTCGCAGGCGCGGCTTTCTTGGCGGCGCGCTTGGGCTTGCCGCCGCCCTTGGCCGCGCGTTCCTCGATCAGCGCGATCGCTTCGGCAAGAGTCAGGTTCTCCGGCTCGATGCTGTCCGGAATGGTCGCGTTGATGCCATCGATGGTCACGTAGGCACCGTAGCGGCCTTTCTTTCTCATGATCGTGCCGCCGCGCGCCGGGTATTCGCCGACCGCCGTGCCGGGATCGGCACCGAAGCGGCGGCTTGGACCCTTGGCGATCTTTTCCGCGATCAGCGTCACCGCGCGGTTGAGGCCGACATGATAGACATCGTCGCCGGCTTCCAGACTCGCGTAGGTCTTTCCGTGGCGGACGAACGGACCGAAACGCCCGATGCCTGCCGTGATGACCTCGCCGTCTTCCGGATGTGGTCCGATATCGCGCGGCAGCGATAGCAGCTTCAGCGCAAGCTCGAGCTCGACATCGCCGGGCGACATGTTTTTCGGAATACCGGCGCGCTTGGGCTTTTCGCCCTCGGCATAGTCCTTCACATCGCCGAGCTGGATGTAAGGTCCGAAACGTCCGGCCTTCACCGCGACCTCCAGCCCGGTCTCGGGATCGGGGCCGAGCACGCGGTCGCTCGATCCGCTGCCTGCGGCGAGGGGGCGGGTGTAACGGCATTCGGGATAGTTCGAGCAGCCGACAAAGGCGCCGAACTTGCCGGCTTTCAGATTGAGCTTGCCGGTGCCGCAGCTCGGGCACTGGCGCGGATCACCGCCGTCCGCGCGCGGCTCGTAGATGTGTTCGCCGAGCATGGCGTCAAGCACATCGAGCACCTCGGTAACGCGTACGTCCTTGATCTCGTTGACCGCGCCGATAAAGTCCTTCCAGAAATCCGTCAGCACCTGTTTCCACGAGATTTCGTTGTTCGAAATCCTGTCGAGCTTCTCTTCGAGATCGGCGGTGAAGTCGAATTCGACATAGCGCGCGAAATAATTTTCGAGGAACGCGACCACGACGCGGCCCTTGTCCTCGGCGTGCAGGCGTTTCTTGTCGAGCTTCACATAGCCACGGTCTTTCAGCACCTGAAGGATCGAGGCGTAGGTCGAGGGCCGGCCGATGCCGAGTTCTTCCATGCGCTTGACCAGCGAGGCTTCGGAGAAGCGCGGCGGAGGCTCGGTGAAATGCTGGGCGACATCGAGCTTTTCGCGCTTGAGCGCTTCGCCCTCGCTCATCGCGGGCAGGCGGCGGCTGTCCTCGTCATCCGGATCGTCGTCGCGGCCTTCCTGATAAACCGCAAGGAAACCGTCGAACTTGACGACCTGACCGGTGGCGCGCAATTCCAGCGTGCGCGCACCCGCCTTGGCCGTGATGTCGACGGTGGTACGCTCCATCTCCGCCGATTCCATCTGGCTTGCGACGGTGCGCATCCAGATCAGCTCATAAAGCCGCGCCTGATCGTTATCCAGCCTGCTCTTCATGCTGGCGGGACGGCGTGACAGATCGGTGGGGCGGATCGCCTCATGCGCTTCCTGCGCGTTCTTGGCTTTCGCGATGTACTGCCGAGGCGAGTCGGGGACGTAGGCGTTGCCGTAATCCTCGCCGATCACCTTGCGGACCTGCGTGATCGCCGACGGATCAATCGAGACACCGTCGGTACGCATATAGGTGATGAGACCGGTGGTCTCGCCGCCGATGTCGATGCCCTCGTAAAGCCGCTGCGCGATCCGCATGGTGTGCGAGGGCGCGAAGCCGAGCTTGCGGCTGGCTTCCTGTTGCAGCGTCGACGTGGTGAAGGGAGCCTGCGGATTGCGCCGCGCTGGTTTGGCCTCGACCGTGGTGACCTTGAAGTTCGCGGCCTCCAGCGCCTTCTTGAAATCCTCGGCTTCCGCGCCGGTGCCGATATCGAGACGTTGAATCTTTTTGCCGTCGGCACCGACCAGACGGGCTTCGAAACTTTCGCCGCGCGGCGTCGCCAGCGTCGCCAGCAGCGACCAGTATTCGCGCGGTACGAATTTTTCGATCTCAAGTTCGCGGTCGCAGACCAATCTGAGAGCGACCGATTGCACCCGCCCGGCCGAGCGTGCGCCCGGCAGCTTGCGCCACAGGACGGGGGAGAGG
>DASWQB010000062.1:0-5943 GCA_036398335.1 Afipia sp.
TTTGAACCCGTTCATTGCCCGTTCACGCGCGGGAGCCTCATTTAAGACCGTCATTGTGCGTCTCACCTCTGGAGATCAGCTTGCGCCTGCTCGTCGTCGAAGACGATCCCGATCTCAACCGCCAGCTCACCACCGCGCTGACCGACGCGGGCTATGTCGTCGACCGCGCCTTCGACGGCGAGGAGGGGCATTTCCTCGGCGACAGTGAGCCCTATGATGCGGTGGTGCTCGATATCGGCCTGCCGAAAATGGACGGCATATCCGTGCTGGAAGCCTGGCGGCGCAACAGCCGCTCGATGCCGGTTCTGATCCTCACCGCGCGCGACCGCTGGAGCGACAAGGTTCAAGGCTTTGACGCCGGCGCTGACGATTATGTCGCCAAGCCGTTTCATCTTGAGGAGGTTCTGGCGCGGGTGCGCGCGCTGCTGCGCCGCTCGGCCGGCCACGCCAAGAGCGAACTGACCTGTGGTCCGGTGCTGCTCGATACCCGCACCAAGCGCGTCAGCGTGTCCGGCAATCCGGTCAAGCTGACCTCGCATGAGTACAATCTCCTCGATTATCTGATGCACCATGCGGGCCGCGTGGTGTCGCGCACCGAACTGGTCGAACATTTGTACGATCAGGACTTCGACCGCGACTCCAATACGATTGAAGTGTTCGTCGGCCGCATCCGCAAGAAGCTCGATGTCGATATCATCCAGACCGTGCGCGGCCTTGGATACATGCTGACGCCGCCCACGCCCGATGCGCGATAGTGTCCAGAATCAAAAATTGAACCGCCACACGAGTTCGCTCGCAACCCGTCTTTTCCTGTCCGCGACCGCCTGGGTGGTGCTGATCCTCACCGTCACCGGCATCGTGCTCTCCACCGTCTATTATCATTCCGTCGAGCGCGCTTTCGACCGCCGGCTCAATCTCTATCTGCGAACGCTGGTCGCGGACGTCACCTCGCCGGAAGATCCAAGCGACAAGAATCCCGACAAGGCGATCCAGTCGCTCGGCGAGCCGCTGTTCGAACTGCCGCTGTCCGGATGGTACTGGCGCGTCAACAGTCTCGATACGGCCAGGCCGGAATCGCACTCGTCGCGCTCGCTCTGGGATGCCGATCTGCCGAAGCTTGAAGATCAAGGCGTTGCGTTGACCGCATCCGGCGTGCGGCTGGGCTACGTCAACGGCCCGGAGGATCAGCGGCTGCGGATGGTGGAGCGGCCGGTCGATCTCGGGGCCGACGGCAAATATCTCGTGACTGTCGCCGGTGATGCCAGCGAGATTTTCGAGGAAACCCGCACCTTCGATTATTATCTCGGCGGCACCTTCGCCACGCTCGCCATCGTGCTGGTTTTGACAACGATTTTTCAGGTGCGTTTCGGTCTCGCACCGCTCAAGCGCATCTCGGACTCACTGGCCGACATCCGCTCCGGCAAGGCGGAGCGGCTGGAAGGAAAATTCCCCGTCGAGATTGCTCCGCTGGCGCGAGAAACCAACGCGCTGATCGAGGCCAACCGCGCCATCGTCGAGCGCTCGCGCACCCACGCCGGCAATCTCGCCCATGCCATCAAGACGCCGCTGTCGATCATCGTCAACGAAGCTGGCGCGCATGGTCAGGATCCGTTCGCACTGAAAATTCTCGAGCAGGCGGATGTGATGCGCAACCAGGTCACGCATCATCTGGAGCGTTCGCGCATCGCCGCGCGGCTGACCATGATCGGCACGATCACCGAGGTCGGGCCCGTGATCGAGGCGCTCAAGCGCACCATGGAGAAGATCCATCGCGACCGTGGCATCGCCATCGACATCGCCGTCACAAGTGGCGCGAAATTCCGCGGCGAGCGGCAGGACCTTGAGGAAATGGCCGGCAACCTCGTGGACAATGCCTGCAAATGGGCTGATGGGCGGGTGTTTATCGAGGTGCTGTTTCAGCCGCCGTCGCGCGGCGGCTTCGATCCGGTGCTTCGGATCATCGTCGATGACGACGGGCGGGGACTGTCCGCGGAGGAGCGCAGCCAGGTGGCGCGGCGCGGCCAGCGGCTGGACGAATCCAAGCCGGGTTCGGGGCTCGGCCTGTCCATCGTGGTCGATCTCGCCGCTTTGTATGGCGGCAATCTCGTTCTGTCGGATGCCCCGATCGGAGGCCTGCGGGCGGAACTGACACTACCGGGGGTGGCCTAAAACAGAGCCGCCGCGCCGGTATTCCCTAACCCGAAATTAACGACGTTGCGGCTATCAAGCCCGGTGGACCCATTTGCGCGCCCAAGAGCGGCCCAAGGCGAACACCGGGCATGAGCCAGTCGTCGACCGAGAAATTGCAGGAATTCCTCGCGCAGCTGCCGCCGAAATCGCAGGCGCTGCTGATGCGCGAGTTCGAACGCGCGATCGAGCGGGGCGACGACGCCACTGTGCCCAATTTCGTGCTCGGGGAACTGCGCAAGATCGTCCGCCAGCCAAGCCTCGATGCAACACCGCGCACCGACGATCCGGCGCGGCTGGTGTTCGGCCCGCTGGAAGCGTTTTTGGTCGAGAACGCTCCGATCCTTCGCCCCGGCCAGATTCGCCGCGCTTCCCTCGCGCCGCTGTGGCTATGGCTGTCCCGCGACGGCATACCCTCCGAGATCAAGGCATTCCAGGCGGCGCTGGCCAGAGGCGGCGCCGATCTGGACCATACCATTCGCGCCATGCAGTTCGCGGTCTGTGAAAAAATCACGGCCTTGCTGGCGCCGTCGCCCGATCGCGATCGCGCCCTCGGGCGCGTCGGTGCCCCGAGCGTGATCGAGGACATGCCCTCGATCGCGGCTGTCCTTCAAGTGCGCGAAGCGCTCGAAACACTCGGCATGCGGCTGCCCGGACATCTGCGCGTGTTTTCCGAGCCGCAAATTGCTTCGGTGTCGAACGCGCTCAATCTTCCCTCCTTGCAAAAACCGCAGACTCTGCCTTTCGCGCTGTCGATGGTGATGCAGCGGCTCAGCGCGCCATGGCAGATTATCCGGCTCGGCATCTCAATTGCCGGGTCCGATGACGAGGTTCGTGTCGCAGGCACGCCCTACGGCGTCGCGGTGACCATGGCGATCCAGGATTTGTCGCGCGTCGTCGCCGAATTGCGCAACGACATCCGGCGCGGGCAGTTCAAGACCATCTCCGATCATCTCAAGACGCTGCACGACAGCGTGCGCGGCTTGCGTACGGAACTCGATATCCGCAGCGATTCGGCATGGGGACGCCAGCTTTCCGCGATCCGCACTGAGATCTCCAATGCGCTGCAATCGGAAATCGACAGCGTGCCGGGCCGCGTGCGGCGCCTGCTGCGCCAGCGTCCCGACAAGGACATCACCGCAAATAGCAGGATCGATCAAACCGAGGTGGACGAGACCGCGGCGCTGATCGATTTTGTTGCGATCTGCCGCAACTATGCCAGCGAGCTTGCGATCAACGAAGTGACGCTGCGCGCGTATGGCGATCTTCAGCAATATATCGAGAAGGCCACGGAGGCGCTGGTGGAGTCGCTGCGCGGCGGGGATGCGAAAGCCAAGACCTTCCGCCGGGTACAGGTGCAGGCGGCGATCCGCTTCTGCGACGTGCTTTTCGGACCCGATTATGCCTCACTCATGAGGCGGTCCGCCGAAATGGCCGATATCGTCGAGCGCAAGCCTTCCCGGGCGGGCTGACAGCGCATCCGTCGCCGCGGTTTTCACTGCGAATTCAATCCCATAATTGTCAATTGCACGGGCCTTCCAGCCATGGTGTAACCCGCTCTCGCGGCGTGGATAGCCGTTCGCTACCCTCGGCCGCGAGTTCTCAAAACTGCTGGTCTTTTGATTCTGATCATTCGCAGGACTATCTGCGGAAACTAGAATCGGAACCAAACGAGCAAAATACCGCCTGTTTTCGCCGGAAAGCTGCACGCCACAATGTCGCTCTGGTTTCTGTTCGCGCTGATGACGATAGCGGCGGTGTTTGCCGTGCTCTGGCCGCTTGGCCGCAGCGCGCGCGCGTCGCAAAGCGGCAGCGAGACGCTCGTCTATAAAGACCAGCTTACCGAAGTGGCGCGGGACGCGCAGGCCGGATTGATCGGCACATCAGAGGCAAGTGCCGCGCGCATCGAAATCGGACGGCGGTTGCTGGCGGCGTCCGCAAGCGAGCAAAACGAAACATTGACCGTCAACAGAGCGGTTCGGCGCGCGGTCTCGATCGTCGCGCTGGTGGGCCTGCCGTTGATCGCGGCGGCGTTTTACCTGCAACTCGGCTCGCCGATGATCGCCGATTTTCCGCTCAATGAGCGCACGCGCTCGGTCGCCGCGACCGACACGCTCGAAAAGCTCGTGGCGCAGGTCGAAACGATACTGGAAAAAAATCCAACGGACGGGCGCGGCTGGAACGTGCTGGCGCCGGTTTTGATGAAGCTCGGGCGTTTCGATGAGGCCGTGCGCGCCTTCCGCAACTCCATCACATATAATGGCGACACTGCCGTTCGGCGTTCCGATCTCGGCGAGGCGATTGCAGCCGCCGCCAACGGCGTCATCACCACGGATGCAAAGAACGAATTCGAGCGCGCGCTTGCGCTCGATGCGCAGGATGTGAAGGCGCGTTATTTCACGGCATTGGCCGCCGAGCAGGATGGCCGTCCACAAGAAGCCGTCGACATCTGGCGCGCGATGCTGGCGTCCGCGCCGCAGGACGCGCCGTGGAAACCGCTGGTGCAGGCGGCACTGGCGCGGATCGGCGGCGTCAGCGCGCCGCAAATCTCCGACGAGACGATCGCCAGCGCGGATGGCATGGCTGCAGGCGAGCGCGCCACCATGATCCGCGGCATGGTCGACCGTCTCGCGACGCGTCTGAAGAGCGAGGGCGACGATGTCGAGGGTTGGCTGCGTCTGGTGCGGGCTTATATGGTTCTGGGCGAGACCGGCAAGGCGAAGACCGCGCTTGCCGACGCGCGGGCGGCGGTGTCGAAAAATCCCGAGCGGCTGCGGCAGTTGAACGATGGCCTTAAAAGCCTTGGATTGGATGGATAAATGCGAATGGCATTTTTCATGTCATTGCGAGCGAAGCGACGCAATCCAGTTCTAATCCACAAAAAACCGGATTGCTTCGTCGCAATTGCTCCTCGCAACGACGAATTACAAGCGAAAGAACAGAAATGACGCGCAAGCAGCGGCGACTGACCATGATCGGAGGCGCGCTGGCGGTGCTGGCGCTGGCCGTCGGCCTAGTGCTCAATGCGATGCGCAGTTCGATCACGTTTTTCGCCACCCCCGGCAAAATCGCCGAACAGCATATCGTGCCCGGCCAGCGCTTTCGTCTCGGCGGTCTGGTCGAGAAGGGCTCGCTGGTGCGCGGCGATCAGTTGCAGGTTCGCTTCGAGGTGACCGATGGCAGCGCCAGGGTGCCGGTGGCGTATCAGGGCATTCTTCCCGATCTGTTCCGCGAAGGGCAGGGCGTGATTTCCGAAGGCGTTCTCGATGCCAGCGGCGTGTTCCGCGCCGATACGGTTCTCGCCAAGCATGACGAGACCTACATGCCGAAAGCCGTGGCGGATGAATTGAAAAAAGAAGGTCACTGGAAAGACGATTACGGCCGCGCGGCCGGCGCAGCGCCCGATATAAAGACAACCTCCGGCGCGGGAGCGACCCAGTGATCGCGGAGGCTGGACATTACGCTCTGGTGCTGGCGCTGGCGCTGGCGCTGGTCCAGTCGTTCGTTCCTGTTGTTGGCGCGCGGCTGCACGATCCTGCGTTGATGAATGTCGCGCGCTCCACGGCACTGGCGCAATTCGTGTTCGTCGCGTTTTCGTTCGCGGCGCTGGTGACGCTGCATGTCACCTCCGATTTTTCGGTGGTGAATGTGTATGAGAATTCGCATTCGCTGAAACCGCTGCTTTACAAGATCACCGGCGTGTGGGGAAACCATGAAGGCTCGATGCTGCTGTGGGTGATGATCCTCGGCCTGTTC
>DASWQB010000063.1:0-11536 GCA_036398335.1 Afipia sp.
CCACGGCGTGACAGCGCCTTGTCGAATGCGTCGGGATTTTCGCGGATCAAGCGGATATCGTGCATTATCAAAGTCCTGCGTCATGGCCGGGTTTATCCCGGCCATCCACGTCTTATGTGAGCGCGTTAAAACAAGGCATGGATGCCACTGCAAGCAAATCCATGCAGCTTGCACGACAAAATCCAAGCCCGGGGCATGACGAATCAAGGGTATGGACCGCACAATACCGGAATTGGACGACAGAAGAGCTATTCCGCTGCCGGCAATGCTGGTGGAGGTGCTGGCGGTGTCGTGGGAGGCGTACCGGCCGCCGCTCGCTTCGCGGCGTTCTTTTCAACGATGCTGACCGCGATGATCGAGCCTTCGTAAAGCAGCAGAAGCGGCAGCGCCAGCGACATCTGGCTGATCACATCGGGCGGCGTCAGAACGGCGGCGATGATAAAGGCGACCACGATGAAATAGCGCCGCTTCTCTCGCAATTGCTTGGCGGTGATGATGCCGATGCGCCCGAGCAGGGTCAGCACGACGGGCAACTGGAACGCAACGCCGAACGCGAAGATCAGCGACATCATCAGCGACAGATATTCACCGACCTTCGGCAGCAACGCGATCTGCGCGGTCTCGACGCCGCCTGCCTGCTGCATGCCGAGCGAAAACCGGATCAGCATCGGCAGCACCAGGAAGTAGACGAGCAGCGACCCCAGCGTGAAGAAGAACGGCGTCGCGATCAGATACGGCAGGAACGCACCGCGTTCGTGCTTGTACAATCCCGGCGCGACGAATTTATAAATCTGCGCGGCGATGATGGGGAACGAAATAAAGCCAGCGCCGAACATCGCAAGCTTGAGCTGGGTCAGAAAATATTCGAGCAGCGCGGTGTAAATGAATTTCGAATTCTCAGGCCCCGCAACCCACACGAACGGCCAGACCAGCACGTTGTAGATCTGCTTGGCGAAGATGAAGCAGAAAATGAAAGCAACGCCGAACGCGAGCAGCGCCTTGATGAGCCGCGAACGCAACTCGATCAAATGCTCCATCAAGGGGGCTTTGCTGGCTTCGATGTCGTCGGCGCTCATGAAATCGGGCTCATGACGCTTTGGCATCCGGTGCTGGCTCAGGGTCTATCCTGTTCAGCAATTCCGGCTCGGATGTCTCACGCGATTTTTCGGCCATCAATGCATGGGCTTCGCCTTCGGTGAAAGACGATTGCGTCACCGGCTCGGTGGAAGATGTCATGACGGGAGGATCGATTTTCGGTTCATCAAGACGTACAGCATCCTCGACCTGCTTGTTCAGGGAGGTGAGCAGGTTGGTCGGGTGCAAATCCTTCGCCGCAGCGTACACGTCGTCGAACGATTTCTTGATGTCGGCCATTTTGGCCTCGCGCATCGCCTCGTTGAACTGGCCCTGGAAATCGGCGGCCATGCGCCGTGCCTTGCCGATCCATTGCCCGACCATGCGCAGCACGCCGGGCAACTCCTTCGGGCCGATGGCGATCAGCGCCACGACGCCGATGACGACCAGTTCACTCCACCCGATATCGAACATGGATCATTCCGGCGGGGCTCGCCCCGCAAAAGCTCAGACGATATTGCTGCCAACGTCCGAGCGCGGTGCCGAAGCGGAGACGGGCTTGCCGTTGCCATCGATGGTTCGCACGGGTTCGACTTTGTCGGCGGCCTTCTCGTCGTCAGCCATGCCCTTCTTGAACGCCTTGATGCCCTGCGCGACGTCGCCCATCAGGTCCGAAATCTTGCCGCGACCGAACAGCAGCAGGACAACGCCGATCACGACGATCCAGTGCCAAATGCTCATCGAACCCATCGTGTATCCTCCACAATACGCAGCCGGCGCTGCCGGCAATTTCTTGCCTGAAACTAGGCGTCGGAGGTGTCAAAAACAAGGACTTAGGCGTTCCTGCGACAGCAAGCGGCATTCGCCCTCACGCAAGCGTTAACAGCGCTGCAACAGCCCGAAAATCAGGGATTGCCCCCGGTTTCCGCGTCGGGAACGGGCGCCAGCGCCAGTTCAAGGTCGCCAGGCTCCAGCGGGTCCTCATCCTCGCGCAATTCCGGATCGTCCGACGGCACCGGAACATTGAAGCCGGTCGGCAGACGCGTGTCCAGAAGCCCGGTCCCTTTCAGTTCGTCGAGGCCCGGCAGGTCGCTCAGCGCCTCAAGCGTGAATTGCGACAGGAATGCTTCGGTGGTGCCGAAGGTCAGTGGCCGGCCCGGCGTCTTGCGGCGGCCGCGCGGGCGAATCCAGCCCGTCTCCAGAAGCACGTCGAGGGTGCCCTTCGATGTGACCACGCCGCGAATTTCCTCGATCTCGGCACGCGTGACCGGCTGGTGATAGGCGATGATCGCCAGCATCTCGATGGCGGCGCGCGACAGCTTGCGGCTCTCCACGCTCTCGCGCGTCATCAGCCATGCCAGATCGCCCGCCGTGCGGAAGGTCCATTTATTGGCGACGCGCACCAGATTGACGCCGCGCAGCGCATATTCGGATTGCAACTGCTCAAGCAGCGCCTTCACGTCAGCGCCCTCCGGCAGACGCTTGGCCAGCGCCGCCTGATCGAGCGGCTCGGTGGATGCGAACAGCATCGCTTCGAGAAGACGCAATTCCTCGGGCCGCGCGGAAACGTCATGCGAACCGCTTACAACCTCGATGGCTTTTTTTGCCAGACTGGCTGACATGGCTTGGTCTCCTTCTTCCACTTACTCCACCGGCGTGTGAGGCACAGAGTTCGCCTGCCCCGCATCGGCCGCGTGTTTACGTAAATAAATCGGTGCGAACGCCTGCTTCTGGTGCAGGTCGACGACCCCTTCCCGCACCAGTTCAAGCGCCGCGGCAAAACTTGAAGCAAACACTGTCGCGCGCTGCGAAGGCTCGACCACATAAGCGGTCAGATATTCGTCAAGTTGGCTCCAGTCTTCGCTGATACCGGCGAGACGCTCCAGCGAGGCCCGCGCTTCGGCCAGCGACCACACCGTGCGCTTGGCCAGATGCACATTCGCCAGCACGCGCTGCTGACGCTGCGTCGCGTAGGCCGTCAGCAGATCATACAGCGTCGCGGTCCATTGCGGATGCTTGATCTGGGCGATGGCTTCCGGCGCGCCGCGTGGAAAAATATCGCGGCGAAGCTGCGGGCGCGTCATTAGCCGGTTCGAGGCTTCACGAATTTGTTCGAGTCGGCGCAGCCGGTTGGCGAGCGCGGTTGCCAGATCCTCGGCGCTCGGCCCGTCCGGGGTCGCAGGCTCCGGTAGCAGCAGGCGCGACTTCAGATAAGCCAGCCACGCCGCCATGACCAAATAGTCGGCCGCAAGTTCAAGGCGCAGTTTGCGCGCCTGCTCGATGAAGGTGAGATACTGGTTCGCGAGCGCGAGGATGGAAATTTTCGCAAGGTCGACCTTCTGGTGCCGTGCCAGCGCCAGCAGAAGATCGAGCGGACCTTCATAGCCTTCGACATCGACCACGAGCGAGGGTTCGTCCTGCGCGCGTTCGGCGGCGGGCAATCCGGTTTCAAACGAGAGAATCTCCGCGCTCATGCGATCAGGCTTCCTGCTCGTGCGATCAATGCGTCCAGTTCTGCGCGCGCCGTAACGCGGTCGAAAGATTTAGGCGCCTTGCGCGAGGCCAGCGCGCGGTCGGCGCGCGCCAGCGCCTCACCCTCAAGCATAGGTGTCGTGGTGGCAACGGCGCGCATCTCGTCCATCTTGCCGTTGCAATGAAGCACTATGTCGCAGCCGGCCGCCACGATCGCAGCAGTACGCTCGGCGATCGAGCCGCTCAGCGCGTTCATGGACACGTCATCACTCATCAACAAACCCTGAAACCCGATCGTGCCGCGAATCACTTGATTGATGATTGTGGCAGATGTCGTCGCCGGTTGGGCGGCGTCCAGCGCGCTAAACACAACATGTGCAGTCATCGCCATGGGCAGGTCCGCCAGCGGCTGGAAGGCTGCGAAGTCGGTTCGGACGAGTTCGTCGCGCGTCGTATCCACCGTCGGCAGACGAGCATGGCTGTCGGCTGTGGCCCTTCCATGGCCGGGAATATGTTTCAGGACCGGCAAAACTCCACCATCTTCAAGGCCTTGGGTGACGGCGCGGGCGATCTTCGAAACCTTCTGAGGTGTGGTGCCATAGGCACGGTCCCCGATCACGGCGTCGGCACCGGCGACAGGGACATCGGCCAATGGCAGGCAATCCACGGTAATGCCCAATGCGTTCAGGTCGGCAGCGATCAGACGCGCGCTGAGATACGCCGCGCGCAGTCCATCCGCGATATCGTCGTCGTACAGGGACGCAAATACGGCACCGGGCGGATAAGTCGGCCAATTCGGCTGTCCGAGCCGTTGCACCCGTCCGCCTTCCTGATCAATCAGCACCGGTGCGTCCGGCTTTCCGACACTGTCGCGCAATTCGCTCACCAGCGCCGCAACCTGCGCGGGAGTGTCCACATTGCGCTTGAACAGGATGAAACCCCAGGGCCTCTCCTCGCGCATGAAAGCGCGTTCCTCGCCGGTCAAGGCGAGGCCAGAGACGCCAACGATGAAGGCCCGATTGCTCATCACGGGCGATTAGCCCGCGCACCCCTGAGGGTCAACAACAGCGGCAAAAACCGCTGTTAATTCCTTTGGACGATGCACTTTCCGCCAGCCGATTGAAAGTTCACGCAGAACTGCGTGGCTTCATCCGTGGTGCCGAACGGCCCCACCAGCGCGCGATAATAGACGCCCTTATCGCCCAGATCGGCCCGGCGCACCACCGGGGTGCGTGAACCCAGAATGCCCGAATATTTGCCTTGAAGGACTTTATAGGACGCCAGCGCGTCCGCTTCGGTCTTTTGCGAGGATATCTGCACGTAAGAGCCGCCCGCAACGGGAGCCGATGTCGACGGGTTCACCGACGCCACCCGCGCGCGCGGCGCCGGCGCCGCAGGTGCCGGTTGCTCCGCTGGCGGCGGCGTCAACGCGATCGGCGCACTGCCCGCAGGCGGCGCGTTGCGCGTGCCGGTCATCGGAATGGTTCGCGGAGGAGCCGAGGCGGCGGGAGGCGGCGCAGGCGCCGCATCAGTGCCGTCAGGGCGAATGGTTAGGGTTCGTATCTTGCGCGGCTCATCGCCGCCCAGTGTGCCATTGCCAACGCCGGGGCCGGTCGGACGCGAATCCGGCGACACCGTCGAGGTCGTCGGCGGAGAAGCGTTCTGCGACAGCGGCGGAAACACGACCCGCGGCCCGTTCGGCTGACCGTTGACGTCGACGGGCTGCTCTTCGCGCGACACCACGCGCTCGCCGGTCCTGTCGCCGACGCGATCATAAATCTGTTTATCGCCTGAGGGCGGAACGATCTTGTTCGGACCAGCATCGGCCTTGATGATTGGCGGTTCGCCGCTTCGTGGCGAGCCGACGAACGAGCGATAGGCATAAGCTCCCGCCGTGCCGAGCACAGCCAGCGCCAGCACCACGACCACTGTCATGGTGCCGCCGCGGCGCGCCCTGACCGGCGGCTCCTGCGCATATTCGTCATCCTCATAGCCGCGTTGGTCGTAATGCGGAGCGCGGGCGTAGCGCGGATCAGCTCCCTGATCGGGATGCTCGCCATAGAGCACGTCCTCGTAGCGTGCGTTCGGGTCGCGCGGCTGATCGAAACGGGGCTCGTCGAAATGCGGCGGTTGATCGTAGCCGCCGCGCGCGAACGGCGGGGCGCCGGGGTCGCGATAATCGCTACGAAGATCAAACTGCTCGTCATCGTAGGAATGACCGTTCAGCGGTGGCGCTGGCGGCGCGTTCCTCATCCATGATGGAGGACCGGGCGGCGGATCGTCATAAGCGGGCTGATCGTAAGCCGGCTGATTACGGGCTGGCTGGCCGTAGCCACCCTGCTGGTAGCCGTCCTGATCCAGGCTTTGAGGATCATAACCACCATGACCGTAGCCATTCTGATCGTAGCCATTTTGATCGTAGTTTTGCCGAAAGCTCTCGTCGTCATAGCCCTGCTGGCCGCGCGGCTCGTCGCGGCGCTGAGGAGCTGTATGCTCGCGGCCGAAATTCGAGAACGGATCCGTCTGGCCGATCAGCCGCGCCAGTTCAGCGAGCGGATCGTTGTCGGCCTGCTGTTGCGGATGGCGATGATCGCGGTAATCGTCATCCGGCGGAAATGGTGGCCTGTCGCGGTATCGATCTGGCATGGTGAACTTGCTTCCCCTTCGGGAACGGCTTCGGCCCCTCGAGTCTCAATACTCCAATATGAGTCTAAACTCTGACGCCGTAACAACCGCTGCTTGATGCCGCCGCGAGTCCCCACGCAAACGGCAAATCCCTTTATCGCATCTCGTTCGGGGCTTGGACGCCAAGAATGGCGAGACCGGAAGCCAGGACCGAGACGACGCCCTGAACCAAGGCCAGTCGCGCGATTGTGATTTCTGCATCATTCTCGATAATGAAGCGTAAATGAGGCGTATCGCGGCCTTTGGTCCACAGCGCATGAAATTCGCTGGCAAGATCATAGAGGTAAAAAGCGATTCGGTGCGGTTCATGTGCCAATGCCGAAGCCTCGAGCATGCGCGGATAAAGCGCAAGCTGACGGATCAGCGAAATTTCAGCCGGATCGGCAAGCCGCTCGACCTTCGCACCCTGCAAGAATTGCAGCCTTGCCAAGGTATCCTGCGGCAAGGATGGAACCACCTCCCGTGCGTTCTTGAAGATCGAATGCCCGCGCGCGTGCCCGTATTGCACGTAAAAGACCGGGTTGTCCTTCGACTGTTCCAGGACCTTGGCAAGATCGAAATCCAGCACCGCGTCGTTCTTGCGGAACAGCATCATGAAGCGCACCGCGTCTGAACCGACCTCGTCGACCACCTCGCGCAGGGTGACAAAATCACCCGAGCGCTTGGACATTTTCACCGGCTCGCCGTTCCGCAAAAGTTTGACGAGCTGCACGATCTTCACGTCGAGCGCGCCCAGCCCGCCGGTCACCGCCTTGATCGCGGCCTGCACGCGCTTGATGTAACCTCCGTGATCGGCGCCCCACACGTCCACCATGTTGTGGAAGCCGCGATCGAACTTGGTCTTGTGATAGGCGATGTCGGAAGCAAAATAGGTGTACGAGCCATCCGATTTCTTCAGCGGACGATCGACGTCGTCGCCGAAGGCGGTGGCGCGAAACAGCGTCTGCTCGCGATCCTCATAGTCCTCGACCGGCGCGCCTTTCGGCGGCGGCAGACGGCCTTCATAAACGTCGCCCTTCTCGCGCAGTCCCGCGATGGTTTCACCGACGCGATCGTGACCACCTTCGATCAGCGAGCGTTCGGAGAAGAACACATCGTGCCTGATGTTGAGCGCGGCGAGATCGCCCTTGATCATGTCCATCATCATGGCGATGGCTTTGGCGCGTACCGCCGGAAGCCATTCCGCCTCCGACTGCTTCAAAAGCGTGTCGCCATGCTCGGCAGCGAGCACCTGCCCGACCGGCTTGAGATAATCGCCGGGATACAGCCCTTCTGGAATCTCGCCGATATTTTCGCCGAGTGCCTCGCGGTAGCGCAGGAAAGCCGAGCGCGCCAGCACGTCGACCTGCGCACCCGCGTCATTGATATAATACTCGCGCGACACATCATAACCCGCGAAAGCAAGCAGGCTTGCGAGAGCATCGCCAAACACCGCGCCGCGGCAGTGGCCGACATGCATCGGCCCTGTCGGATTGGCGGAGACGTATTCGACATTGATGTTCTCGGCTGCGCCGACCACACCACGCCCGTAAGCTTCGCCGTCGCGCAATACTGTGCGCAATGCCGCCGACCATGCGGCGGGTTTCAGCGTGAGATTGATGAAACCGGGGCCCGCGACATCGACACTCGCTACCAGATCGTCCGCGCGCAGTCTTTCAGCGATTTTATCGGCGAGATCGCGCGGCTTGGCCTTGGCGTCCTTCGCCAGCACCATCGCCGCGTTGGTTGCCATATCGCCGTGGCTGGAGTCGCGCGGCGGCTCGACGACCACGCGCGACAGGTCGATGCCTTCAGGCAGCACCCCATCCGCGACAAGCGCGCGGCAGACATTCTGCACACGCGCAAGCATATCGGCAAACAAATGCGGCGGCGTCTCGCTCAAACCCGAAGACATCATGGTTCCTGTGAAATTAAGGCCCGCCGCCTAACGCAAATCCGGGGTCGAGTCAAAGAGCCGAGCATGCTCGAGAATGGCATAATTGTCGGTCATGCCAGCAATGAAATCCCCGATCCGGCGCACGCGGCCCGTTTCGGTGTCGCGCCCCTCGCTGGCCGCCCACTCCGCGGGAAGATCGCCTGGCGACCTCGAGTAGCGATCAAACAGATCAGCAACCACACTTTCGGCGTCGCGCATAACCTGCATCACCCGCTCATGACGATACATGCGCTCCCACAGAAACGACTTGATGGCCGCTTCCTCCTGCGCGACACCGGAAGGAAACGCCGCGAGAACGCCGTCGAAATTGCGCACGTCATCGGCGCTGGCCGGCTTTGCCGCCGCAAGACGCCGTGTGGTCTCGGCGAACACCGCTTCGATCAGATAGGAAATCAGTTCCCGCACCAGTTCTGAGCCGCGCCTCGTTTCGTCGAGAGATGGATAGCGCGCGGACACCCGCGCGTTGATACTGGCGATCAGCGGCACGATGTTCAGATCGTCCACCGTGAACAGTCCCGCCCGCAGACCATCGTCGATGTCATGCGCGTTGTAGGCGATGTCATCGGCGATCGCAGCGACCTGCGCTTCAAGCGAGGCATAGGTCGACAGGCCAAGGTCGTGATCCTGCACATAAGTAACGATACCGACCGGAACGCCGCGCTCGCGATAGCGACCCACGGGTTTGCCGGATTTATCCGTAAGCGGACCGTTGTGTTTGACGATGCCTTCCAGCGACTCCCATGTCAGGTTCAGGCCGTCGAAATCCGGATAGCGCCGTTCAAGCTCGGTGACCACCCGCAGCGATTGCGCGTTATGGTCGAAGCCGCCGTGGCCCTTGAGGCAGGCATCGAGCGCGCGCTCGCCGGCATGCCCGAACGGCGTATGGCCAAGGTCGTGCGCCAGAGCCAGCGTCTCGGTCAGGTCCTCGTCGATGCCAAGCTGCCGCGCCAGAGCGCGCGCGATCTGCGCGACCTCCAACGTGTGGGTCAGGCGCGTGCGATAATGATCGCCCTCATGGAAGATGAAGACCTGCGTTTTGTGCTTGAGCCGCCGGAAGGCGGTGGAATGGATCACCCGGTCGCAATCGCGCCGGAAAGGGCTGCGGGTGCGGCTCGGCGGCTCGTTGAACCTTCGCCCCCGCGACTTCATGGGATCGCAGCCATAGGGCACCGGGGCCGCCGCCATTCCAACCGACATGAGACTATATTCCTTGAAGCTAGGCGGCGGAAAAATACGCGGTAAACTTATAGCCGGAGCGTTTGATTCTTGTGTCGGGCGCACTTAACTATGCCTGACCGGGATATCAATTCCGGACTGCGACGGAGAGCTGCCGTGAGCGAGACAATTGCAAATGTGACGATTTCCGAGCGGGCGGCGCGCCGGATCGGCGAAATCCTGAAAAACGAGGGGAACGACGCCAAGCTGCGCATCAGCGTCGAGGGTGGCGGCTGCTCGGGCTTCCAGTATAAATTCGACATCGAGCGGACGCAGGCTGGGGACGATCTGGTGATCGCGCGCGACGCCGCCGTGGTGCTGGTGGACCCCTCCTCCGTTCCATTTCTGGCCGGCTCGGAAGTTGACTTCGTCGACGATCTGATCGGCGCATCCTTCCGCGTCAACAACCCGAACGCGACCGCATCCTGCGGCTGCGGCACCAGCTTCTCGATCTGACGCCCTTTTTCGTCATGCGCGGGCTTGACCCGCGCATCCATCACGCGAAAAACTTTTTGAAAGATGGATTGCCGGATCGCAGGCGAGCGGAAGCAACGCCGCTTTTCAAACGGCTATGCCCGGCAATGACCAGGGAGGATTATTGAGCATGCGGATCGCCACCTGGAACGTGAACTCGGTCCGCCAGCGGCTTGAACATCTCCTGACATGGCTGAAAGAGCGCGAGCCGGACATCGTCTGCCTGCAGGAAATCAAATGCCTCGATGAGGCGTTTCCGCGCGAGCCGATTGAAGAGCTGGGCTATAACATCGTCACGCACGGTCAGAAAACCTTCAACGGCGTTGCACTGCTGTCGAAATACAAATTCGAGGAAACCAAACCACAACTTGCCGGCGACACGGACGATTTGCATGTCCGCTTCCTTGAAGGCGTGGTGTCACACAAAAGCGGCACCTTCCGCATCGCATGCCTCTATCTGCCGAATGGCAATCCGGTCGATAGCGAAAAATATCCCTACAAGCTGAAATGGATGGACCGGCTGATCGCCTATGCAAAGGAGCGGCTCACATCCGAGGAACCGTTCGTGCTGGCCGGAGATTTCAACGTCATCCCAACGCCTGCCGACGTCTATAATCCGCAAGCCTGGTTCGGCGATGCGTTGTTCCTGCCGCAAACACGCCAGCGGTTTCAGTCGCTGCTGAATCTAGGACTGACGGATGCATTCCGCGCGGTGACCGATGAACCCAGGCAATATACGTTCTGGGACTATCAGGCCGGTGCCTGGCAGAAGAACAACGGCATCCGCATCGATCATCTCTTGCTGTCGCCTCAGGCCAGCGACCGGTTGCTTGATATGGGTATCGACAAGCATGTGCGCGGCTGGGAGAAGGCGTCGGACCACGTCCCGGTCTGGGCCGATCTGAATTTCAATTGACGCATGTTCCGCAAAAGTGGGTATCGGTTTTGCGATTAGAACATCCGCAAAACAAATAGATAGAAGCCAGCAGTCAGTCCCGGCGGCCCTGCACCCAGCGCTGCAACATCTGCAGCGCCATCGCGCGGTCGTCTTCGGACGCCTTTTCAAGCGCGGCATTGTAGCTTTCGTGAATCCAGGCCTCGTCCGGCGTCGCGCTTTCCTGCGCCAGCGTCAGCCACATCAGGCCGCGCGCCGCCTGACGCTGCAAATGATCGCCGTTGAACAGCATCTGCCCAAGCAGCGCCTGCGCCTGATGCTGACCCTTTTGCGCCGCAAGACCGAGCCAGCGCGCGCCGTATTTCGGATCGCGCTGGATACCGACACCGTTCAGATACATCCGCGCCAGATCGTATTGGGCGTCGGCATTGCCGAAATAAGACGCGGCGTAGGAGAACATTTCACGCGCGCGCTCTGGATCGGCCTTCACGCGCGTTCCCGCGATTCCGGTTGCATAATAACGGCCCAGCGCAACGAAGGCATTGGCGACAATGGACGCTTGCGGCGCCGCCGGGCTGTCCTCGGCGTGCTGATTGGCGATCTTGCTGAAATAGTCGAAGGCGCGAAGATCGTCGCGCGGCACCACGATGCCGTCGGCATACATGCGGCCCAGCTTCCACTGCGCTGCAGGATGACCGTCATCGGCGGCATATTGCAGGGTGGACAGCGCAGTCGGCTGCGGAATGTCCGCCGGGGGGACCGGTTTGTCCAGCATGACGCCGGGC
>DASWQB010000064.1:0-5741 GCA_036398335.1 Afipia sp.
CGCGTATCGACCTGCTGCCAGAGATTGACGTGGTGCGGATAGAGCGTGTTGTCGAGATCGAACACCCATGTGTCGACATGGGTGAAGCTGCGTTTCTCTTTGAAGATCATTTTCGGATTCACGGCGCAGCAAATCTCAGGGTCTTGCCCGCCGCGCTCATATCCACCGCCGCATAGCCCGTCGCATTGAGTCCGCGCCCGGCGCAATCGGTCTGGTCGTTGATCTCGAATTGCGTCTCGCGGGTGCAAAAGGTCGTGCGTCCGCCCCAGTTCAGCGGCCGGCCGTCAGTCTTGATCGTGCGTCCGTCGGCATCGACGGCTTCGGCGAAGCTGAACACGCGGCGCGGCTGTCCTGTGATGTCGGGATGAAGGCATTTGCCCGGCTCGATGCGATACCAGCCCCGGCTGGTGACGGCGGAGCCATCATCGGCGGCGATCGAGGCCATGATTTTATATTGGGTGTCGTTGCACCAGGTCACGCCGGGGCCTGTCGGCGATTGCACGGCCTCAACCATGGTGTCGAAGAAATTCGCGGCCAGCGGTGCATCGGGAGCGAGCCCGCGCGATTTAAGAAACGAGGAGAGAGCGGCCTGTGTTTTCGGGCCATCGACACCGTCGATCGGGGAAGCGTCATAGCCCGCGATGACCAGAAGACGCTGGATGCCGGCGAGCCGCGCCTGCTCATCATCATATTCGCTGTCCTCAGCGAGATAGGCGACCGAATTGTTGTCATCGTCGGTCTTCGGCTTGATTTCGGTGAAGCCGGCTTGCGTCTGTCCCGGGCGGCACTGGCGCGCGGCGGCGATGACGAAATTATCATTCCCGACGCAAAGCTTGTCGGAGCCGTCCTGCGGCATCGGCGTTGCGCCATAGACCGGCAACGCGCGGGCATTCAGCAGAATGCGATCCGCGTTCAGCGCGCCTTGCGTCACCACGCGGCACGCCGCCGGCTCGATGCGAAACCAGCCGCGCGTTGCGGTGCCGCCCTTGTCGTCGATGCCGATGGCGGCCTCGACGACATAGCTCATGCGGTTGCAGATTTTCAGATCCGCGCGGGCGGGCGCGGCAGCAAATAACAGAAGGAAAGAACCTAACCAGGATGCGACACGAATCATTGGTCTTACTTTCGTCATGACCGGGCTTCGTCCCGGCCATCCACGTCTTGAGATCCAAAAGAGAAGACGTGGATGCCCATGACAAGCATGGGCATGATGGAACAAAATGTTTTGCCGCGTCACTTGTGCACGAGCGTGCCGGTGCCCTGATTGGTGAAAAGCTCCAGCAACACCGCATGCGGGGTCTTGCCGTCGAGGATCACGACGCCTTCGACGCCGGCTTCCAACGAATAGATGCAGGTCTCGACCTTCGGGATCATGCCGCCGGAAATCGTGCCGTCGGCGATCAGCTTGCGCGCGTCCTTGATCGACAGTTCGGGAATCAGCTTCTTGGATTTGTCGAGCACGCCCGGCACATCGGTGAGAAGCAAGAGACGCTTTGCCTTCAGCGCGCCAGCGACCGCGCCGGCAAACGTATCGGCATTGACGTTGTAGGTCTGGCCATTCGCCGACGATGCCAGCGGTGCGAGGACTGGGATCAGCTCATAGCCGATCAACTGGTTGAGTAGCGTGAGGTCGACCTTGTCTGGCTCGCCGACGAATCCGAGATCGACCACTTTCTCGATGTTGGAGCCTGGATCGACAGTGACGCGAGTGGCTTTGGTCGCGGTGACCATGTTGCCGTCCTTGCCGCACAGGCCCACCGCCTTGCCGCCGGCGGCGTTGATGTGGCTGACGATCTGCTTGTTGATCGATCCGGCCAGCACCATCTCGACGATTTCCATCGTCGGCGCATCGGTGACGCGCAGGCCGGCGGCGAATTCGGACTTGATGCCGAGCCGTTGCAGCATGGTCGCGATCTGCGGGCCACCACCATGCACCACCACGGGATTGATCGCGGTTTGCTCCAGCAAAACGATGTCGCGCGCGAATTGCCGCGCCAGTTCTTCTTCGCCCATGGCGTGGCCGCCATATTTAATGACGATGGTTTCCTCGTCGTAGCGCTGCATATGCGGCAGGGCTTCGGAAAGGATGCGGGCCTGATCCTGGGGGCTGATGTCTGACAGGGCGATCATGCAAAAATCTCGTTTGGCGGCGGCGGATGTTTAGCCGATTGGCGTGACAGGCGCAAAGCGGGATCAGGATTTATCGGCGCGGTGCGGCCAGATCGCGGAGACCGCGAGCACCAGCCAGCTCAGGATCAGCGTGGTGCCGCCGGTAGGTGCCGCCATCGGAAACAGGCTCTGCCCCTGATACTGGCGCATGGCGAGATCGCCCGCGAACAACGCCGCGCCAGCGACAAAGCCGAAGGTGGCCACAAGGCCGAGCGGACGTTTCAGGCCCCCATGCGCGGTCAGAAGCGCCGCGCCGATCACCGCCGGCGCATGGAACAGCAGCATCGAGGAGGCGGACGCCAGCCGCGTCGCGTCGGGCTGATGCGCGGCGGCTGCGGCGAGGATTACGCCCGCCGCGCCCATCAGCCCGGCGAACAGCGTTGCGATACGTGGCATGGCGGTGGACATCATCCGGTGCCTTTCGGTTTAAGCACGATCTCATTTGCAAACGGATTTCGGCTTTGCGGGATCATGCCTTTCTGTTTGGGCATGATCTTATCCGCAAACCGGCCTCCGCTTTGCGGGATCATGCCCGTTCCCTCAAAAGCCGCACCATGGCGGCGCGCAGTTCGCCCATGCCCGCGCCGGTGCGTGACGACGTTACCAGAACCTCCGGAAACGCGGCGGGATGCTTGCGCAATGTCTCAATGGTCTCAAGCACTGTCCGGTCGAGTTCGGCTGGCTTGACCTGATCGCACTTGGTCAGCACCACCTGATAGCTCACCGCGGACTTGTCCAGCGTGGTCAGCACTTGCGTATCGGCATCCTTGAACCCGTGGCGCGAGTCGATCAGCACATAGACCCGGGCGAGATTGGCGCGGCCTTGCAGGAACTTGTGAATCAGCGTTGTCCACGAGGCGATCTTGGCCTTCGGCGCGGAGGCATAGCCGTAGCCCGGCATGTCGACGAGGCGAAGGCTTGCGCTTGGATCGCCGTCCGGCGATGGCGGACCTTCGAAAAAGATCAGCTCCTGCGTGCGGCCGGGCGTATGCGAGGTGCGCGCCAGCGCGCTACGGCCGGTCAGCGCATTGATGAGACTGGATTTGCCGACGTTCGAGCGTCCGGCGAAGGCGACCTCGACACCTTGCATCGGTGGCAACGTTTCGATCGAGGGGGAGGCCCAGAAAAATTGCCACTCGCCGGCAAACATTTTTCGTCCGGCTTCCATCAGCTCCGCAACGTTGGTGTCGGTCATGCGGGGAGCCTCGTTTTGAGTAGCTCGAAATTTTCGGCTCGTCATGCCCGGACTTGTTCCGGGCATCCACGCCTTGTTTGCGCAACGAAGCAAGACGTGGATGGCCGGGTCAAAAGGGCGTTCACGCCCGTCTCTGACGGGCTATGCCCGGCCATGACGCAAAGCAAATATCAAACGTGCGTCAGCCGGTCTTCTTGCTGCCGGCGAAAGCCGCCTTCACGTTGTCGAACAGTTCGATCTTGGCGCCGTTCTTCTTCATGATCGCGCTCTGCTGAAGCACGGACAGCGTGTTGTTCCAGGCCCAGTAGATCACAAGACCTGCCGGGAAACCCGCCAGCATGAAGGTGAAGATCAGCGGCATCCAAGTGAAGATCATCTGCTGTGTCGGATCCGGCGGTGTCGGATTGAGCTTCATCTGGAACCACATCGTGATGCCCATGATGATCGGCCACGCGCCGAGCACCAGATAATGGCCGAGGAACGGAACGGCCGTCGGATCGAAGTGAAGCAGCCCGAACAGATTGAACAAATTGGTCGGATCGGGCGCCGACAGGTCGCGAATCCAGCCGAAGAACGGCGCGTGCCGCATCTCGATGGTGACGAACAACACTTTATAGAGCGAGAAGAATACGGGGATCTGGATCAGGATCGGAAGACAGCCCGCGATCGGGTTGATCTTCTCTTTCTTGTAGATCTCCATCATTTCCTGCTGCTGCTTGACCTTGTCGTCCGGATATTTCTCCTTCAGTGCGGCGAGCTGCGGCTGCACCGCCTTCATTTTCGCCATTGAGGCGTAAGACTTGTTGGCGAGCGGGAAGAAGATGCCCTTGACGATCACGGTTACGAGCAGGATGGCGACGCCGAAATTGCCGACGAGCCTGTAGAGGTGGTCGATCGCCCAGAACATCGGCTTGGTGATGAAATAGAACCAGCCCCAGTCGATCAGCAATTCGAAACGGTTGAGGTTGAGTTCATGGTCGTAGGCCTGGATCAGCGCGTTTTCCTTGGCGCCGGCGAACAAATTGGTGCTGGTGGTCGCGGTGCCGCCGATCGCGACGGTGACCGGATCGAGCAGGTAGTCGGTCTGATATTTACGGACCTGTGAGATCAGGTTCGACGAGAACCGCGCGTTCACCGCGGCCTTGGGGTCCGGCAAAAGTGTCGCCGCCCAGTATTTGTCGGTGATGCCAAGCCACGCATTTGTGACCTTGAATTCCACCGACTTGGCTTCGTCGATCTTCTTGTAAGGATATTCCTGAAGACCTTGATCACCAAGAACTCCGATAAGACCTTCGTGAAGGATGTAGTAGCCGGAGACGTGCGGCGTGCCGTGGCGCGAGATCAGGCCGAACGGATAAATCGTCGCGGCATCCTTGCCGATATTGGTGACCTCGTCCTTGACGGTGAACAGATATCTGTCGTCGATCGAGATGGTGCGTTTGAAGGTGAGACCCTCGCCATTGTCGTAGGTCAGGACGACCGGGGTCGAAGTCGTCAGCGTGTTCGATCCCTGCTGCGTCCAGAGCGTATTTTGATCGGGCAGCTTCACGGTCGATCCCGCCGCCGGCACGAAGCCGAACTCGGCGTAGTATGGCTCCTTGGTGCCCGACGGTGAAAACAGCTGGATCGCAGGAGACTTTGGATCGACGGTCTCGCGGTATTTTTCCAGCGCGACATCGTCGATGCGCGCGCCTTTCAGAGCGATGCTGCCGGATATGCTCGGCGTGTCGATTTTGACGCGCGGCGAAGATGCGACGACGGTGGCGCGGTCCTGCACAGGCGCGGTGTCCTGCTGGATGCCGGGGACGGGTCCCGCGCTGCCGGCCGCCGGCGTTTGCGTGGTCGATGGCGAGACGGATGGATTTGCCGGATTTGCGGCTTGGCTCTGCGCCTGTTGAGCGGCCTGCTGCTGGGCAACGCGCTGCCTTTCCATCTGCGGCATGTTGTAGAAATATTGCCAGGCGATCAGCACGAGGCCGGACAGCACGACGGCCAGAATGGTGTTGCGATTATCTTGCATTGTTCAGGTCTCGTGATTCCGCTCAGGAGAGATCGGGGAAACGGTCGGGAGGGCATTCTCGGATTTGCGTTGCCCTGGCGCCTGCCGCTCCAGGCGCCTGAGCGCCGAGCGCAGATCGTCCAGCATGACCACGAAGCCGCGGTCGAGCGCGGCTCGGCGGCCAACTAACACATAATCATGATGAGGTCGCACGGATGTGACATCCAGTCGCTTCACCAATTCGCGAAGCCTGCGCCGGATGCGGTTGCGCTCGGTGGCCGTGCCGACCTTTTTGGTGACGGTGAATCCGACCCGGACCGGGCCGGCGTCGTCGCGAAAGCGGGATTGCACCGTGAAAGCCGGCCCCGCACTGCGCTG
>DASWQB010000065.1:0-1940 GCA_036398335.1 Afipia sp.
TAGGACGTGCCGGTCTTGAACGCGATGTGGCCGTGGACACCGTTCTCCGGCGGCGGCGTACCGATCAGCACGTTATCCACCTGCCATGCGGCGGCGGGGTCCATCAGGCGGCGCGTTTCGCGCGGATCGTCGTCGTTCATGATTTCGCGCAGCGGAATTGTCGAGCCGAGCCGTGCCAGACCCGCGTAAAGCTGAACCAGATCGGACAGCGTGATGCCGACACCGCCGAGACCCATGGCAAGGCCCGGCACCTCGTCTTTCGGCAGAATGAGATTGGCTCCAGCCTGTGTGATGCGCGACGACAGGCGGCTTGCGCCGACACGATCGAGCAGCGCGATCGCGGGCACGTTGAGCGACATTTGCAAGGCTTTCCGCACCGGCACCGTGCCCTGATAGGTCATGTCAAAATTTTCGGGCGCATAGCTGCCATAGCGCGTCGGGCGGTCGTCGATCAGGCTTTCGGGATGGATGAAACCGTCCTCGAATGCGAGGCCATAGATAAATGGCTTGAGTGTCGAGCCCGGCGAGCGCACCGCGCGCGTCATATCGACCTGCCCGGCGCGGCGCGAACTGAAATAATCCGGCGAGCCGACATGAGCGATGACATCGCCGCTTTGATTATCGACGGCCAAAATGCCGATGGAAATGTTCGGCCCCATCGATGCCGCGCGGTCACGTGCCAGCGCTTCCAGATTTTTCTGGATGGTCGAATCCAGCGTGAGTTTAATCAGCGGGGTGTCTTTCAGGAGCGAGGCGGCCTGATCGGTGGCATGCGGCGCGAGCAGTGGCATCATCTTGCGAAGGCGCGGCACGCTCTCCAGCCGCGCGCGGTCCGCGTCCTCGGAAGAAACGCGCCCCTCCTCCACCATGCGCGCCAGCACGCGGTCCCGCGCAACCCGCGCCGCCTGCGGATGGCGATCGAGCCGGCGCCTCTCCGGCGACTGCGGCAGCGCGACGAGCAGCGCCGCTTCGGCGAGCGACAATCGTTTCGGCTCCTTGCCGAAATAGGCCAGCGACGCCGCGCGAATGCCTTCGAGATTGCCGCCGAACGGCGCCAGAGTCAGATACAAATCGAGAATCTGCTCCTTGCTCAGCGTGCGCTCGATCTCCAGAGCGCGCACGGCCTGACGCAGTTTCGCCGTTAATGAGCGCTGCCGGCGCGGCTCCATCAACCGCGCGAGCTGCATGGGGATGGTCGAGCCGCCGGACACGATATGCCCGCGCGTGACAAGTTGCACGGCGGCGCGGCCGAGCGCCAGCGGATCGACGCCGATATGCGAGTAGAAACGCTTGTCCTCGAACCCGAGCAGCAGATTGAGATAACCGGGATCGACATCGGTTGATGCGTGCACCGGGATGCGCCAGCGTCCGTCTGCCATCGCATAAGCGCGCAGCAATTTTCCGTGACGATCCACAATCGTCGTCGAGATTTTCCGTGCCTGATCGAACGGCAGCGGCGACAGCGATGCGATCCAGATGATGGCGACTGTGACACATGACGCGACGGCGACTGCTGTTGCAATCGCAAGCCCACGCAACAAGCGGCGCCTGATTTTCACTCTGTCATGCCGGGGCTTGACCCGGGTATCCACGACTTCCCTTGCTGAAACGGAACAAGACGTGGATGGCCGGGATAAATCCGGCCATGACGGAGGAGAGTTATGAGCGGTTGGCAAGCTCATTTCGCGGCCCGCACCTCGATTGTACCGGTGCCGGTGCGGCCATAGCGCGAGGGATTGTACATGTCCTCGACAGTGGCCTGCGGCAGCACGTATTTGCCCGGCGAAACCGCGCGCACGACATAGGCCACGGTGAACACCGTCTTGTCGCTGCTCTGACGATCGATCGCGGCATTGAAGCGGTCGTCACGAAATTCGCTGCTGACCGGCTCGACGCCGTCTTGAATCCAGTCGAGCGTGCCGCTGTCGCCGGACGACACC
>DASWQB010000066.1:0-6549 GCA_036398335.1 Afipia sp.
GGCGCAGGCTGGCGCGAATCCGAAATCAACCGCTGGGTCGCCGATCCCGTGGCGTGGCGTCCGACATGCCTATCCGGTTTTCACCCAAACGGAGACTGACATGATGGACCAGCAGCTCGTAGCGCGCATCAAGCAGCGTAGCAAATATTGGGGCCAGACCGCACCTCATCAATGGTTTGATGTACATGTCGTAGAGGACGCAGGCTATCGCCTCAGAGGCAACAACAATAACTACCGATTGGACGACGTGATTATCGGCGTGCGTCTAGCCAATGGCTTCATCGTCGATCTCGCCAGCGGCAAGACTAGCCGTGGGTAAGAACCGGGATATGCACCGCGTCCGAGAGGCGAGTGCGACCTCCATGATTGACAGCGAGGTGGATGACGATGGTGCAGGTGTTGTACCGCGCTCCCGGCGCGGACGGTGTTGCTTGCGCATATGGGACCGGAGCGCCGCCATCCCGTCAATGCCGAGCCGCTTCGCGCCAGCATTGACCGGATGCCGCCGCCCCGGTGATGGTTTGTCAAGCAGACCAGGGTGGATTGTGGGCGCGGTCGCGCTCGCGTTCCGGAGGGGAGAAACAGCGGGGCTGTAGACAAGCCGAAATTATCCTTGAAGAGTGAGTTATAGGGTGGTACAAATACTCTCAATGGGAGTGACGGAATGATCGTCGGCTTTCGGGATGACTGGCTGCGGGCCTTCTTTGTGGACGATGCCCGTTCCCGCAATATCCCACCTGATCTTGAAGCCCGATTGTTCAGAAAGCTTCAGATGATCGACGACGCCGTGACCGATCAGGACTTGCGCGTGTCCCCCAGCAATCACTTCGAGAAGCTGCGTGGTAAACTGGCGGGGCTGCATTCGATCCGTGTCAACCAGCAATGGCGGCTGGTTTTCCGCTGGGATGGTGAGCGCGGCGAGGCGGACGGGGTTTATCTGGACAATCACAGTTACCGATGAGAGCGAGGCAAAACATGCTGACCACCAAGCGCAAGCCGGCGACTGTCGGCGAGATACTGACCGAAGAGTTCATGGAGCCGATGGGTTTGACGCAGGGCGCGCTCGCCGAGGCAATGGGCGTTCAGCGCAAGCACGTCAACGAACTGTGCGGCAACCGCAGGAACGTGACCGCCGCGACGGCCCTGATCCTGGCCCGCGTTTTCGGCAACAGCCCCGACTTTTGGCTCAACGTGCAGCGGCGCAGCGATCTTTGGGAGGTGATGAACACGCCAAAAGAACGCGAGCGAATCAAGCGCGCACGTCCGTTGAAGCGTGTAGCGTGAGCACGGTGATCGGATGGAGCAACCTACGCAAATGCCGCCGTTCGCAAGTATTTACCGCCGATCGTACGACGAAGTGAAATCAGGTCTTTTCCTTCCGGCTTCGCCGCCGCTTCATGCCTGTTTGTCTCGAAAAACAGTGCGGGAAACGGCATGGAAGACGACACCGAGCCAGAACGATTCAAACCGGCGAACGATAACAATGGCGCACCGGATGCCGACAAGCCGAGCGCGGAGACTTGGGATAAGATCGACCGTGTGGCGCTGACGCTGGCCCGCATCATCGGCCGCCGCATGGCGCGCGAGGATTTCGAGCGGCTACGCGCCGCAAACGACAACAGGCCCATCGTGTCCGAGAAAACGGAGGACGGGGCCGATATCGAGTGAAAGGATCGCCCCGATGACCGCCACCCGTCCGACGCCCCGTGTTGCGCTCTATGCCCGTTATTCTTCCGACAACCAGCGCGATGCTTCCATCGAAGATCAGTTGCGCCAGTGCCGCGAGCGGGCCACTCGCGAGGGCTGGACTGTCGTGGAGAGCTATTCCGATCGCGCCATCTCGGGCGCTTCGCTGATCCGTTCGGGCATCCAGTCGCTGCTGGCCGACGCGCAGTCAGGCCGCTTCGACATGGTGCTGTCCGAGGCGCTGGACCGCATCAGCCGCGATCAGGAGGACGTGGCGGGCGTCTTCAAGCGCCTGCGTTTCGCGGGCGTGACGATCTTCACCCTCTCCGAGGGCGAGATCAACGAGCTTCATGTCGGTCTCAAAGGCACCATGAACGCGCTGTTCCTGAAAGACCTCGCCATCAAAACCCATCGCGGCATCCGCGGCCGCATCGAGGCCGGCAAGATCGGCGGCGGCAACGCCTATGGCTACCGCGTCATCCGCCAGCTTGACGCACGCGGCGAGCCGATCCGGGGCGAGCGTGAGATCATCGAGGAACAAGCCGAGATCGTGCGACGCATCTTCCGCGAATATGTCGCCGGCAAGGGGCCGCAGCGCATCGCCGCCGATTTGAACCGCGACGGCATCCCAAGCCCCACCGGCAAGCGCTGGAATGACACCACGATCAGGGGCAACCGGATCATCAGTTCCGGCATCCTGAATTGCGAGCTTTACATCGGAGTCATCCGCTGGAATAGGCAGCGAAAACTCAAGAACCCTGACACCGGCCACTTCGCCTATCGGCTCAATCCTGAAAGCGAATGGATACGCTCGGAGGCCCCCGAGCTTCGCATCGTGCCACAGGAGCTATGGGATGCCGCCAAGGCACAGCAGGACGAGTTGACGGTGCGCTACAAGAACCGGGTCGAAGCAGCGCGCGAGGGCACGAAGCGCAGCCTCGCCCGAAACGGCGCAATGAACGCCACCCACCGTCCACGCACTCTGCTGTCCGGTCTGTTGTTCTGCGGCTGCTGCGGCGGCTCCTATGCCCGGCGCGGGCAGGATCGCTACGCCTGCACCAACCATGTCTTGGGCAACGGCTGCGACAATGTCCGAACCATCGCCCGCCATGCGCTGGAAACTCGCGTGCTGACCGGGCTGCGCGAGCGCATGATGACGCCGGAAATGGCGGCGGAAGCCATGCGGGCCTATACGCAAGAAACCAATCGGCTCAACCGTGAGCGCCGCAATACAGCCGACGCCACACGCCGCGAGCTTACTGAGACCGCGAAGGCGATCGCCGAGATCGTGCGCGTCATCGAGCAAGGCGGCTGGCACCGTGCGCTGTCCGACCGGCTCACCGAGCTTGAGGCCAGACAGGACAGCCTCACCACCCGCATGTCGGACGCCCCGCAGGACGCTCCCGACATGCACCCTGGCATCGCCGAGACCTACCGGCGCAGGATCGAACGCCTGACCGCCGCGCTCGCCCATCCCGACGACGCGGCGGAGGCGGCCGAGGCGGTCCGTGAGATCATCGACCGCATCGTCATCACACCCGGCCCGACGCGCCGCGACCTCTCCGTCACCCTGCAAGGCGAGCTTGGCGCCATTCTCGGCTGGATCGACCGCACCGGAAAACCAGGCTACAAACCCGCCCCTGACACCGCTTCATCCCGATTGTCAGTTTCGGTCAAAGCCCGGGCTTGACCCGGGCATCCATCAGACAAACGAATATTTTTAAAAAGTGGATTGCCGGGTCAAACGCCGGCAATGACGAGTAAACCCCCGCGCAGGCGGAGACCAGATCAGTCACTTCGCTTTCGCGCCATCGGCATTCAATTTCTTGCGTGCATCCGCGATCGCCAGCTTGAACTGGTCTGCGGTCAAAGGACCCGGCACCCGAAACGTGCCGATGATGAAACCTGGCGTGCCCTGAAAACCAAACGCCTCGGCCTGCGCGTTGTTGCGCGTGAGAAGCGCATCGATCTCGCCTTTATGAGCTTCGAGATCGTTCTTGGCTTTCGTCACATCGACGCCCGCGCCTTTCAGCGCCTCATCGATTGCGCCCTCTGTCAGACGGCCGGGCTTCGCCATCAGCGCGTGATGAGCCACCTCGTATTTATTCTGATATTTCGTCGCCAGTACCAGTTTCGCCGCGTAAGGCGACGGGTCACCGAGGATCGGCCAGTCCTTCACAACGATGCGAACGTGGCCGTCAGCCTTTGCAGCCTTCTCAAGCTCCGGCTCGGTCTTTTTGCAATACGGGCACTGATAATCGAACCAGGCCGCGATGGTGATATCGCCATCCGGATTGCCGAGCGATGGAATATCCGGATCGCGCAACACCTTGTCGCGGCTGGTGACATTGTCCACTTGCGCAAGCAACGGGGATGCCGCGAGAGCGGCAAGAAGCATGGCGAACGCCGCGCGGCGGTTGAAATCAATTTTGAAATTCATTGTGTCTCATTTTTCACCGCGCAAGGCGGCTCAGCAGGCTCACGCCTTTTTCAGAAATTCCGTGCGCAGCACAAGACCCTTGATCTTGTCCGTGCGGCCTTCGATCTCATGAGGATCGTCGGTGAGATGAATGTTCTTCACCACGGTGCCCCGCTTGAGCCCGCTGGATGATCCCTTCACCTTCAAATCCTTGATGACGACGACGCTGTCGCCTTCCTTCAGTTCCGTGCCATTGCTGTCCTTGACCTTGATATCCACGAAAGTCTCCGTTCGATAAAATGAAATGAAAGTCAGTGCCCGTTGAGCATGCTTTCGGCGAGATTCTTATGCGCCTGTTCCATCCGGCTGTTGGAGCGGATCGAACCGGCATCGCGATCCTTTCGGCAATTGGCATAAGCGGCGGTGCCCGCTTCGCCTGCATTGGCGCGGCAATAAGCATCGTCATCGGCCGCAGGTTTTGCACTGGCGAAAGGCGAATCCTGCGAGGTCATGCACGAGGTGAGTGCCGGAGCTGCCACCAGCAACGCAACCGCAAGAAAAAGCTTTTTCATGCGCGTGTCCTAGTCGAAATCGAGTTTAAGGTCCACCGGCGCTACACGCCAAACCCGGCTTTCTTGAGGACTTTCGGAGGCGTTTACACCCGGCCCGCAAGCGCGGCCTTGATCTCGTCAAGCACCTTGGGGTCTTCGATGGTGGCGGGCATCGCCCATTCATCCCCGTCCGCGATCTTCTTGATGGTGCCGCGCAGGATTTTTCCCGAACGGGTTTTCGGTAGACGTCCCACCGTGATGGCGAGTTTGAACGCCGCGACCGGACCGATCTTGTCGCGCACCAGCGCCACCACGTCGCGCTCGATATCGGCGGGCGGCTTTTGCACACCGGATTTCAGAACCAGAAAACCGCACGGCACCTCGCCTTTCATGGAATCCCTGATACCGAGAACGGCGCATTCGGCGACATCCGGGTGCGAAGCGAGAATCTCCTCCATGCCGCCGGTGGACAGGCGATGCCCGGCGACGTTGATGATGTCGTCGGTGCGGCCCATGACAAAGACATAACCGTCTTCGTCCTTGTATCCAGCATCGGAGGTTTTGTAGTAACCCGGAAATTCGGTGAAGTAGGCTTCCTTGCAGCGCTCGTCCTGGTTCCACAGCGTCGGCAGACAGCCCGGCGGCAGCGGAAGCTTGATCACGATCGATCCCATCTTGCCCGCAGGCACCGGCTTGGATGCTTCATCGACGATATCGACCTGATAGCCCGGCATCGGCACGGTCGGGGAGCCGTGTTTCACCGGCAGCATGCCGACGCCGACTGGATTGCCGGCGATGCACCAGCCGGTCTCGGTCTGCCACCAATGATCGATCACCGGACGCTGCAGATGTTTTTCGGCCCACTCAACGGTCGGCGGATCGGCGCGTTCGCCTGCGAGGAATAGCGTGCGGAAATGCGACAGATCGTATTTCGGAATAAAGGCGCCGCCCGGGTCTTCTTTCTTGATCGCACGAAACGCAGTCGGCGCGGTGAAGAACGCAACCGCTTTATGCTGCGAGATTACGCGCCAGAACGCGCCGGCGTCCGGCGTTCCGATCGGCTTGCCTTCGTACATGATCGAGGTCGCGCCGTGGATCAGCGGTGCATAGATGATGTAGCTATGACCCACCACCCATCCGATATCCGAACCGCACCACCAGGCCTCGCCGGGCTTGACGCCGTAGAGATTGAACATCGACCATTTCAGCGCGACCAGATGACCGCCATTGTCGCGCACGACCCCCTTCGGGATTCCAGTGGTGCCGGACGTGTAGAGAATGTAGAGCGGATCGGTCGCCAGCACCGGCACGCAATCGGCGGTTTTCTTCGCGGCGACGGCTTTGGCGCGCAGATCGCTCCAGTCATGGTCGCGGCCCTGAATGAGATCACAGGTCTGCTGCGAACGCTGCAAAACAATGCAGGCATCGGGCTTGCTGTGCGATAGCCTGATCGCCTCATCGAGCAGCGACTTGTAGTTGACGATGCGCCCCGGCTCGAGACCGCAGCTTGCCGAGAAAACCAATTTGGGCTGCGCGTCGTCGATGCGGGCCGCCAGCTCCTTGGGGGCAAAGCCGCCGAACACAACCGAATGCACGGCGCCGATGCGCGCGCAGGCCAGCATCGCGATCATCGCTTCGGGGACCATCGGCATATAGAGAATGATGCGGTCGCCTTTGGTCACGCCGAAATCCTGCATGATCGCAGCGAGCGTCTTCACTTCATCCAGCATTTGCGCGTAGGTGAATTTGGTGACAGCTCCAGTCATCGGAGAATCGTGGATCAGCGCGAGTTGATCGGCACGTCCACCCGCCACGTGACGGTCGAGCGCGTTGAAGCAGGTGTTGACCACAGCGCCGGAGAACCAGCGGCCGTAAAGCCCCATCGCGGGATCG
>DASWQB010000067.1:0-3289 GCA_036398335.1 Afipia sp.
TGGAAGAGCCGCGTGATCCGCTGCGGCTGATGGATCAGGTTGCGGCCTGGCAGGTCGGAAATGTGCTGATGGGCACGCCGCCACCGGAAAACGCCCCGCAACACCGGATCGCGTTCAAGACCGGGACCAGCTACGGCTATCGCGATGCCTGGTCGGTCGGCTTCGACGGGCGCTACACGATTGGCGTGTGGGTAGGGCGGCCCGACGGCGCGCCGGTGCCGGGGCAACTCGGCCGCACGGCGGCGGCGCCGATCCTGTTCGATGCCTTCGCGCGCACGGGAAAATTGCCGATGGCGCTGCCCAGGGTGCCGAAGGGTGTGCTGATTGCGAGCAACGCCAAACTGCCATTGCCGCTGAGACGATTCAGGCCGGCCGGCGATCTTGTGCGAACCGGCGGCGAGCAATCCTTAAGGATTCAGTTTCCGCTGAACGGATCGCGCATCGACGCAGCAAAGGGCGAGGGACCGTCTCTGCCCGTGAAGGTCGCAGGCGGTATTGCACCGATGACAATGCTGGTGAACGGCGTCGCGGTCGGTGACATCGACAGCCGCCGCCAGCGGCTGATCGACACGCCGGGGCCGGGCTTCGCGCGTCTGACGGTGATGGACGCAACCGGCGCGGCGGATACCGTGGTCGTCCGCGTTCAGTGAATTTATTTTTGCGCGTAGTCTTATCGCAAAACCGGTTCCCACTTTTGCGGACTACGCGCCGACTACGCGTTACTTGATGAACGACCAGTTCTTGTAGAACGCGGTTTTCAGCGAGCCCGAAATGAACGCGGCAATACTCACCGCGCGGTCGAACAAAGCCTGCGAATGATTGGGGCGCACGATATCCATGAACAGGCAATAACGCACGCGGTCGACATCGTTGATCGAACGATGAAAGAAAGTGTCGTCGAAAATGAACAGCGGATCGTCGATCCAGTAATGCGTCTTGTCATCGACCTCGATGAACACATCGCGGCTGTCGATCGGATCGAGATTGCACAGCACGCGGAAGGTCAGCCGCAGCGGGCCGAAATGCCACGAGGTGCGCTCGCGGGTGTTGAACACCGATACCGCGATGGTCTTGATGTAGCGGTAGTTGCGCTCGAATTCGGGAATTTTCACCTGCTGGTCCTGCGGCGCGTCGAACCATTTGAAGGTCAGCATGCCGCGCTTGCTGTTGCCCAGTTTCTCGGCGACGCGCTGCTTGATGAGATCGCCATTGGCGCGAAACGCCGCGACGCAGGCCTCGATCTCGGCGCGATGTTCGGGCGGAAGATCCTGCGGCTTGTAGATGCCGATGTTCTTCATCGAGAACAGGTCGGCCAGCAGATTGAGCGGCGACAACATCCAGGTCAGAAGGCCGTTGCCCATGAAATATTTCTCCGCAAGATCAAAGGTGACCTTGTGGTGGCGGCTGATGTCCAGCACGCCGCAGATAAAGTAAAATATCGTCACAACCGGCAGGAAATACAGCGCCGGAACGGCGATGAGCGCAAACACGCCGATGCGGCGCAGGCGTTTCTTGATGAGAGGGTCCATGTTCGCACTCGCTTCTGCCCGCGTGGCATGCGGGTCTGTTGTCCGTCGCGGCGGTCCGCGCGGGGCCAGCCCCGTCACGGGAGACAGGCGGCATTTTGACGGCTTTGATGTCCCAGTTCGGGGGTGGCGATCAAGGATTATCTGCGGGCGGTGCGGATATAGGCGTGGTGAGTGCCGCGGCAAGCGCCATGTAAACCGTAAGGCAACACTTGCGTCATTTGTGCAACGCTGAGGGGCCGGACGATTGTTCAGGTTGCCATTTCATCGTATGCGAATCTGATGATTGACACGGTGCAACAACGCGGCTTTGGCGCTCCCCGTCCTGTCCCAAAACAGGGCGGGCGCGGGCTCGTGGCCGTGCTGGACTTTGTCAGTAAAAACCACACGCGCGCGGCGGCGTTTCTCATTGTCTGTGGCGCGCTGTTTTTCCTGCCCGGTCTGTTCAATATTCCGCCGATCGACCGCGACGAAGCGCGCTTCGCGCAGGCCTCGAAGCAGATGGTGGAAACCGGCGATTTCGTCGACATCCGGTTTCAGGACGAGGTGCGCTACAAGAAGCCGGTCGGCATTTATTGGCTCCAGGCCGCCGTTGTTGAGAGCGCCTCGAAGCTTGGCCTGCCGCGCGCGCAAATCCGCATCTGGCTTTATCGTATTCCCTCGTTCATCGGCGCCATCGGCGCGGTGCTGCTGACCTATTGGGCCGCGCTTGCTTTCGTCACGCGGCGCGGCGCGGTTCTCACCGCGCTGGTGATGTGCAGTTCGGTGATGCTCGGTATCGAGGCGCGGCTTGCCAAAACCGATGCGGTGCTGCTGCTCACAACCACGGCGGTGATGGGCGCACTGGCGCGGGTCTATCTGTCCTGGCAGCGCGGCGAGGGCCCGCACCGGACCTGGTTCGATTCATGGGCGGTCCCCGCGATCTTCTGGAGCGCGGTCGCCGCCAGCATTCTGATCAAGGGTCCGCTGATCCTGATGTTCATCGGGCTGACCGTCGTGACGCTGGCCATTCTCGACCGTTCCGTGGAATGGATCTGGCGGCTGCGCCCGATGCTCGGAGTCATCTGGGTGCTTCTGATCGCGCTGCCGTGGTTTGTCGCAATCTACCTGAAGGCCGGGGATAGTTTCTTCGCCGATTCGCTCGGCGGCGACATGTTCAACAAGATCGCGCGGCCGCAGGAAGCGCATGGCGCGCCGCCCGGCTATTATTTCGTGTTGTTCTGGCTGACCTTCTGGCCGGGCTCGGCTCTGGCCGCCATGGCCGCGCCTGCGGTGTGGCGCGCCAAGCGTGAGCCCGGCGCGCAGTTTCTGCTGGCATGGCTGGTCCCGGCCTGGATCGTGTTCGAAATCGTCATGACCAAGCTGCCGCACTACGTGCTGCCGCTGTACCCGGCGCTGGCCATTCTGATCGTCGGGGTGCTGGAGCGGCGCGTGTTGTCGCGCGCGCCATGGCTGGTGCGCGGCGCGTCATGGTGGTTCGTCGTGCCGGCCATCCTGTCGGTGGGGTCGATCATCCTCGGCATCGTGATGCTGCATCAGCCCGTTTTCGCGGCGTGGCCATTCGCGGCGGCGGCGATGATCTTCGGGCTGTTCGCGTGGTGGATGTTTGACGAGCATCGTGCCGAGCGTTCATTGCTGAACGCGGTCGCGGCGTCATGGGCGCTTGGCGTGTGCGTATGGGGCATCGTGATGCCATCGCTGCCGCTGTTTCCGAGCGTCGAAATCGCCCGCGCGTTGCGCAACGTCGAATGCGTCGGACCGAC
>DASWQB010000068.1:0-9037 GCA_036398335.1 Afipia sp.
TCCGGGAAACCGAGAAGGCGGTCGGACGAGGCGTTGTTGAACTCGGCCGCGTCGAGCAGGCCGCGATCCATCGCCGAGACGATTTCACCGCCCGGCAATGCGTTGACCGCCGCGCCGAGACCCGTGAACACGTCGATCGAAATGCCGACGGTGCGGAATTTGGTGCCCTGCAGATCGTCAGCCTTGGTCACCGGCTTTTTGAACCAGCCGAGCGGCTGGGTCGGCATCGGCCCATACGGGAACGAGACGACATTGGCGCCGATCGAATTGTAAAGCTTGGCGAGCAACTCCTTGCCGCCACCATATTTGTGCCATGACAACAGCATGTTGGCGTCCATCGCATAGGCCGGGCCGGAGCCCCACAACGCGAGCGCGGTCTGCTTGCCGTAGTGATAGACCATGACGCCGTGGCCGCCATCGAGCGTGCCTTTCGAGACCGCATCCAGCAGGCCGAAGGCCGGCACGACCGCGCCCGCCGGCAGCACCTCGATCTTCAGTTCGCCGCCGGTCATGTCGTTGACCTTCTTGGCGTAATCGAGTGCGTATTCGTGGAAGATATCCTTCGACGGCCACGTGCTTTGCCAGCGCATGTTGATTGGCGTGGCGTTCTGCGCGATGGCGGGTGCAGCCACGGCTGTTGCTGCAGCGCCCGCGGCGGCCGTTTTCAAAAAGCGGCGGCGCGTGGTGGCTGTGTCTTTCTTGCGTGTCGTCATAACGTCCTCCCGGGATGAGCCGTTCTTTTTGAATCGGCTTTTTTGCTTGGCTTGCATGCAAAAGCTTGTCGGGTGGTTTGGCAACACAGTTCCGGGCGCTGCGACGCTTGGACGCAACACGTGGTTCGATCTCGCCTGACTTTGGTTGGAGGCATCGATCTTGCTTGCTTCCCGCAGCCGGGATTGGCAGACGACATTGCACACAGAGCGGGCAGAACACGGTGCGGCCAATGCCGCGATGCAACGCGAAGATCGATGATTTTTTCGTGATTGTTTGCGTCCGGTTTGACCGGCGCTTCTTCTTGGCAGGCGCGTCAAAAAACTCAAAAGTCCGCAGCATCATCAATGGGAGAACAGGACATGCCGATCACGGTGGATGCGCTCGATCATCTGGTCTTCAACGTGCGCGACGCGGAAATTTCCGCGGGGTGGTATCAACGCGTGCTCGGTATGGAGCGGCGCGACTTCGATCCCGGACACGGCGAGCCGAAGCGCATTGCGGTGCACTTTGGACGGCAGAAAATCAATCTGCGCCCGCTCGGCACCGACAAGGTCAAATGGTTCACCGCCGATCACGAAGCCGCCGGCAGCGATGATTTGTGTTTCCTGACCAAAGACACACCGGAGCAGGTTGTTGCTCACCTCAAATCATGCGGAGTGGCCATCGAGGAAGGCCCGACCAAGAAACAGGGCGCGCGGGGCACGATCAATTCCGTCTATTGCCGCGATCCCGACGGCAGTCTGATTGAAATTTCTTCCTATGAAACAGACAATTGAAGGAAAATTTTGGCGGAACGATTTGCCCTTGAACTTTTTATCGGACGGGTCCGACCGATGGGGCGGGACATGAAAATTCTGGATATCAGGACGGGCGGTCTTCCGGGCTGGCCTTGCCCGGAGGACTGAATTTGCATTTCCGTCGCTGAACTTTCGTATTCAGTTTCGTGCTTTCGTCGTATCCTGACGAAGGTCCCATTAGGCCGGCAACAACCGCGTACTTCATCGCAGGAATGTAAAATGACATCCGTTCTTTCAAGATCTTTATCGAAAGTCATGATGGTCGCCATGCTTGGCGCCGCTCTTGGCGCCGCTTTTGGCATCTCGATCTCCCCGGCCCGCGCCGAGGGTGCGTTTGACGGCTATGACGGCAACTGGTCCGGCGGCGGGTCGATCCAGATCGCCGACGCCGGCACCGAGCGTATTCGTTGCCGCGGCACGTATTCCACAGCAAGCGGCGGAAACAATCTGCGGCAGTCGCTGCGTTGCGCCAGCGATAGCTATCGCTTCGATCTGACCACCGACATCCGGTCATCGGGCGGCGGCGTCAGCGGCTTCTGGAGCGAGTCCAGCCGCGGCATCAACGGCACCGTCGATGGACGGGTCAGTGGCGGCAACATCAACGCCCGCGTCGAGACCAATGGTTATGTCGCATCGTTCAACATCACCACGCGGGGCGGCAAGCAAAACGTGGCCATCGCCTCGCCGGGGCCGATCCGCGCGGTGAATATCTCGCTGTCGCGCGGCAACTAAACCGATCCATCAAAAAATCCCCGGCTGCTGTCGCTGCCGGGGATTTTATTTTGGGCGACCCAGCGGATTTATTTACTCAGCGGGTTTGGGACTCGGCGCGCCGCGCAGCCTGTTGGACAGGCTGATGAGGAACATCGCCGTCGGCCTCAGGATAAACAGGTCGGCCACAAGAGCCGAGATCATCGCAAAAGCGCTCAGCCATCCGAACAGCCGCAGCGACGGCAAATCCGAAAACACCGTCACGACAAGACCGCAAGCCAGAACAACCGTGGTCAGGATCAAGGCGGGACCGACCAGCACGGTGGCGCGCTCCACCGCCTGCCCCTCGTCCAGACCGGGCCGCTCCTCCAGCCGCAGGCGATTGAGGAAATGGATGGTCGCCGAGAGCCCAAGACCGAACGAGACGGTGAGCGCGACGACGCTGGCGAATTGCAGTCCCTCTCCCAGCAAATACAAAACCGTGCCCGACAGCACGACCGGGAAGATGCCCGGCAAAATGCTGGCGAACATCACCACCAACGAGCGGAAAGCGAGACCGATAAAGGCCGCCACCAGAACGAATTCAATGGTCAGGCCCCGATTGAGCTTCTCGATCATGCTGGCGCTGTTGCGCGCGGCGATGGCCGACAGCCCGGTCACCGCGATCTCATAGCCCGGGTGGGCGGTCCGCACCGGATTCATCGCGGTGTCCAGCTTTTCGACCACCGGCAGTATCTGGCTCGAATCGAGATCCGGCACGCGGCCGGACACCACCACCGCATTCTGTTCGGCGGAAATGAAACGCCGCACTAGATAATCGGGCAGCATGTCGACATATTCCTTCAGGATCGCGACATCGGAGCGGCCGACCTTCTCGGCGATCCAGCGCCGCAGCGTCTCCAGCGACCAGACATTGCCGACCCCGGCCTGCTCCTCGATGATGGTGTGGACCGCCGCGATGGTGTCCAGCGTCTCCTTGTCGTAAAGCGATTTTCCTTTCGGAAATTCGATCAGCACGTCGATCGGATTGGCGCCGGTGAGCTTGGCGTCGAGCCGTCCGCTCGCGGCCACCGCCTGCTGCTTGTCCGGCACCTGATCGGCCAGACGATAGCGCGGCTCAAGGTGCGAGTAGACGATACCGAGACCGCCGACGACAATCAGCGCGATCAGGCTGAACAGAGCCGGACGGCCCACCATGCGCACCGCGATCCACCGGCAAAATGCCCGCAACGCCTCGACGCCTTTGTCCGCTCCTTTGATTTTCGTGGCGAAGACTTGTTCCTTGCGCACCAAAAGCACGCCAAACACCGGGACCAGCGACAGCACGGCGAGCAGCGCGATCAATGTCGCCATCAATCCGGCCTCGCCGAACGAGCGGATCAGGTCGGAATTGGAGAATTGCAGCGCGATGAACGACAGCGCGGCGGTGCCGTGAGTCAGCACGCAAGCGGGACCGACGACCAGCACGGCGTTGCGGAAGGCGGTGTATTTATCCTCACCTGCGATCAGGCGGTCACGCGCGGCGAATGTGAGCTGCATGGAGTCGGCGAAACTGATGACCATGATGAGCGGGGTCATCACGTTCAAAAACATGTTCAGGCTGAATCCGAGCCAGCCCAGCGTGCCGATCGAGAGCAGGATCGCCAAAAGCGGCGGCCCGGCGGCGATGAACATGAACGAGATGCGGCGGAAGAAGATGATGGCGATGATACATCCGGCCAGAATGCCCGCGATGTTGTAGGTGAGACCGTCGCGCTCCACCGCGTTGCGGATTTCCAGCTGCATCACCGGCACGCCGGACAGGCTGTTGCTCAATCCCGTGCCGGCAAGATCGTCTCGCATGGCCTTGCGGATTTCATCGACCGTGGTGTTCAGCCCCTTGCCGCCGACGATGGCGGGATCGAGCGCCAGCACGATCAAAGCCAGCGTGCCGTCGTCCGACAGCAGCTTGCCGCGGATCACCTCATTGGTCTTGACCCGCCGCTCGATGAAATCGTCATACGCCTTGCCCTCGGGCAGCACCTCGGGAAACAGGGGCGCGGGCAGTTTTCCCGCTTCCGGCGACTGGCGCGCGGAGAACAGCGAGATGATGCCGCGCGTGCCATCGATCAGTTGCAGATCGGTGGTGAGATCGCGCAGCTTTTCCAGCGAGTCGCGGGTCAGCAGCGATTTGCCTTCGACCACGACCAGAACGTCGTATTCGGTGGCGGGGAAGCGCTTGGTCACTTCCTCATATTGTTTGTATTCGGGGGTATCGGAGCGAAACAACTGGCTCAGAGAGTCGTCGATCTTGATGCGCTGAATGCCGAACACGGCGATCACGCACAGCGCCAGAAGGATCGCGGCGGCGGTTTTCGGCGCCCGCAGCGGGATGAGGCCGATCCGCTCCAGCCCGAAGGCGATGCTGAAGCGGCCGCGCTCGTTCACGACGGCGTCGGCGACATGGGGATCGGGAATGTTCATGGATGATCCAGCATCATCGGATAAAGTGAGGAAGCGGCGATATTATATAGGGAATGAACTCACAAATGCGGGGCATCAGAGAAATAAAACAAGGCCATCGCATGTCTCACTGGGCGGCGATAGGACCACATTGAGGATTCGCGCGCACATTATTTCCGCTCGTGAGTCAAAGGTTGGGACTGAATGCCAAAGTGATACCAGAGCCGCCGGTGCGCCACCAGCATCCTTGAGGTACTGAAATCTCATTGCGCGGATTTGGATGCATACGCATTCGAAGCTATGCCGGGCGGGTAGCGCCGGAACAAGTTCCGCAAAAGGGAATTAATTCGTGTCACACGGGAGAAGCCGACATGGCACGAAAATATTCCAAGGCAAGCGCCAAGAAGGTCGAACGCGCGATGAAGAAGCGCAAGGCGGGTACGCTCAAGAGTGGACGCGGCGGCAAGAAGGTGAAGAGCCGCAAACAGGCCATCGCCATTGGACTTTCCGAAGCCCGCCGGGAAGGCAAGAAAGTCCCAAAAAAGAAGACCGGCCGTAAAGCCGCGAAAAAGGGCACGAAGAAGAAGAGTGCGAAAAAGACCAGAAAATCGTCCCGCAAGCCGCCGAAGAAATCTTTCCGAAAATGATCGTAAACGCCGCGCCAAAATGAACAGACCCGTTCGGGACACGGCCATTTCCTCACCCCCCATGCCGCGGGCAGCTTGCACGACGGCGTGACGGATTAAAGACATGCACGGCGAACGCCGCCGCCTTTTCGTCGCCCCGTTCCCTTGTCACCATCCGGGCCAAGACTTATCCTGTAACCAACTTACCATAAGGAGACTGACATGGGTTTGCTCGACGTTCTTAACGGCATGCAGAACGGGCCTCACGGCTCAAAAGACAGCGCTCCTGCCGCGCAGAGCAGCGGCGGCATGTCGCCGATGACGATGGCAGTCCTCGCTTTGCTCGCCTTCAAGGCGGTCAAGCACATCACCTCCGGCTCCGGCACGGCGGCTGCGCCGGCGACTCCCGCAAGCTTGCCGAAAACCATTCCCGCCAGTCTTCCGGACACGACCTCGGCGGCCAGCGGCGGCGGCCTTGGTGGCCTGCTCGGAGGATTGCTTGCCGGCGGCGCGGCGGGCAGCGTCCTGAGTGGCGGTCTCGGCGATCTGCTCAAGCAATTGCAGGACGCCGGCCATGGCGACACGGCAAGCTCCTGGGTCAGCAACGGTCCGAACAAGGATATCGCCCCGAAGGATCTGGAAAGCGCGCTCGGCACCGATCAGATCAACACCCTGACCTCGCAAACCGGCCTGTCGCGCGACGAATTGCTCGAAGGCCTCAGCAAGCAATTGCCTCAGATCATCAACCAGCTCACCCCGCATGGCCGCCAGCCGAGCGAGCACGAAGCCAACAGCTGGCTCTGATTTTGCGAAGCGGGCGGCGACGCCCGCTTTTTCGGTTTATAACTTGGTCTCTATCAACTGACTGAAAGAGGATTGCGGCAATGGGCGGAATTATCTGGGTCATCATCGTGGGTTTTGTCGCCGGCGTCATCGCCAAGCTGATTTCGCCCGGCCCGAACAATCCGTCCGGTTTCGTGCTGACCGCGTTGCTCGGCATCGCCGGCGCGTTTCTCGCAACCTTTATCGGCCAGTCGATCGGTCACTACGCTCCCGATCAGGGCGCCGGTTTTATCACCTCGACCATCGGCGCGCTGATCGTGCTGTTTATCTGGAACCGGCTGGTCGCCAGCGGCGTCATCAAAGGCTGATCGTCGATTCACGCTCCCATGCACGGCATGACGATCTTCTGATGATCTCTTGCCGCACAAATACGCCGCCCTTCGCCGTGTGCGTTGCGGCGGTGTTTTTGTCTGCGGCCACTTTTTTCATCGTGAACACCGTGGCGCAAGCGGCGTGCGATTTTGAGCTTCAAGGCGAAGGCCACGTCGCCGCCATCACCGATGCGCGCAGCTTTCGTCTCGATGATGGCCGCGAGGTGCGCCTTGCCGGCATCGAGCTTTTGGCACAAAAATCGAACACGCGGGCGCTTGAAGATCTGGTTCGCGCCCGCGACGTGACGCTGCATGGGCTGAGCGATGCCCCCGACCGTTACGGCCGCCAGCAGGCGTTCGTTTTCGTCTATGGCGACGACACCTCGCTCCAGAGCCGGTTGCTGTCGCAAGGATTTGCGGTCGGATCGGGCAATGTTCCGGACAAGGGCTGCGCCTTGGAACTCGCCGCCGCCGAAAATGACGCACGAGGCGCCCGGCGGGGGCTTTGGCTGGAGGCCGCCGCCATAAAAAACGCGGAAAGCGCGGCGGATATTCTGGCCGAAACCGGGCACTTTACCGTCATCGAGGGCAAGGTTGTGTCGGCCCGGCAGGCTGGCGCGACGTTTTACGTCAATTTTGGCAGGCGGTGGATTCGGGACTTTGCGGTGACGGTTTCGCGGCGCATGATGCCTTCATTCGAGGCCGCCGGAATTAAATTGGCGGCGTTGGAAAACCGGCGAATTCGGGTCCGCGGCTTTGTTGAACGGCGCGGCGAAGCACCGCGGATCGAGGTGGTCGCGCCGGGACAAATTGAATTGTTGAATGAGAGCGGGGCGGCTGCGGCCGGTAAAAGCGAGTAGCGCGTGATCTTGTCGCGAAACAGCGGGGAGCCTGGCGGCCGTCTTGCAGCGGCTGTGTTGCTGTGCGCCGCACTTAGCCTTTCTCTTGGGCTTTCGCTTGGCGGTTGCACGGATTTCGAGCGGTTTCGCGTGGCGGGCACGGCAGCCTCCGCGCCTGCGATCAAACCCAACAAGCCTGCGGCCGCGACCGCCGCCACCGATCGCGAACACGAGCGTATCCTGGCTTCTTACGGCGGCGCCTATGACGATCCGAAACTCGAAGCGCTGATCACCAAGACCGTGGACCGTCTGGTGGCGGCGTCCGACCGGCCCGATCTCGCCTACAAGGTGACGATCCTCAACTCCGGAGCGGTCAATGCCTTCGCGCTGCCGACCGGCCAGCTTTACGTCACGCGCGGACTGGTCGCGCTCGCCAGCGACACCTCCGAACTCTCCAGCGTGCTGTCGCATGAAATGGCGCATGTTCTCGCCAAGCACGCGGCGATCCGCGAGGAGCAGGCCAAGCAGGCGGTGAGCCTCACCCGGGTTGTCAACGAGATGGGCGGCGACGCGGAAACCAATGCGCTGGCGCTGGCCAAATCCAAGCTGACGATGGCGAGCTTCTCGCGCCAGCAGGAATTCGAGGCCGACGGCATCGGCGTCGGCATTGCCGCGCGCGCCGATTTCGATCCTTACGGCGCCGCGCGATTCCTGACCGCGATGGAGCGTAACGCCGCGCTGAAAGCACCGCGTTCCGCGTTCGACCAGCGTTCACAGGACTTCCTCGCTTCGCATCCGGCAACGCCGGAGCGCATCCAGAACGCGCAGGCCAGCGCACGGCAGGTCGCCTCCTCCGAAGCCACCGAGCGCGACCGCGACACCTACCTGAAGGCCATCGACAACCTCGTCTATGGCGAAGACCCATCGGAAGGCTTCGTACGGGGCCGGCGTTTCCTGCATCCCAAGCTTGGCTTCACCTTCCAGGCCCCGGATGGCTTCACGCTCGACAACACCGCGCAGGCCGTGGTCGGCGTTCGCGACGGCGGCGGACAGGCGCTGCGCTTCGACGTGGTGCGCGTGCCGTCCGACCAGACGCTCGGCGATTATCTGAATTCGGGCTGGATGGAGAACGTCGACAAAAACTCCACAGAGGACGTCACCGTGAATGGCTTTCCGGCGGCGACCGCCACCGCGAGCGGCGATCAATGGCAGTTTCGCATTTATGCGCTGCGCTTCGGCAGCGACGTTTATCGCTTCATTTTCGCGGCCAAGCAAAAAACCACGGAGACCGACCGCAGCTTCCGCGAGACGGTCAATTCATTTCGCCGCCTGACGCTCGCGGAAATTCAGGCGGCGCGGCCGCTGCGGATCAAGATCGTCACCGTGCAGCCGGGCGAGACGGTGGACACGCTGGCGCGCCAGATGCAAGGCGTCGACCGTGCGGCCGAGCGGTTTCGTATCCTCAATGGCCTCGACGCCCGCGCCAATATCAAGGCGCGCGACCGCGTCAAGATCGTGGTGGATTGAGAAAAGGCCGATCCTCATGTGAAGCGCGTGCGCCGTCTCGAACCATAGCGCGTTGAAGACGCGCGTAAACGCACTTATGAGGCCTCATCCTTCGAGACGCGCGCCAGAGCGCGCTCCTCAGGATGAGGAATATTCACGTGGGCGCAATCCAAACTGACACATGACGCGATCTGAATTCGTCGTCCCCGCGCAGGGGACCCATCCAAAATTTAAAAGCGAAAAAGTCT
>DASWQB010000069.1:0-3174 GCA_036398335.1 Afipia sp.
AACTTCACCGCGTTGTCGATCAGGTTCTCCAGCGCCGCGCGAAGGCGGATCGGATCGCCGATGACGAAAGCGGGAAGATCGTCGGCGATGGCGATGCGCGCCTGCAATCCGCGCGCGGCGGCGCGGCCCGCAAGCGAATCGCCTGCCGTCTGCGCGAAGGCGCGCAGGTCGAAGAAATCCTGACGAACGTATAATCCGGAGGCCCGGTCCTTGGCGGCATCGACGAACAGGGTCGCGAGCGCGGCGAGGTGCTCCGCCCCGGCGGTGATGGTGTCGACCCAGCGCCGTTCGCGCTCATCGAGGTCCGACGTCGCCAGCAGCGAACTGATGGCGAGAATGCCGGTCAGCGGCGTTCGCACCTCATGGGCGAAGGCGGCGAGCGCGGCCTCAACGACGCTCGGCGCAGAGGATTGAGCGGCGGTTTTGCGCGGCGGTTTTCGAGCCGCGCGCTTTTTCGCCACGGTTTTTTTTATTGGCTGTTTTTTCGGTGCGCGCTTTCGGGCCGGGCGCTTGCGAGAAGCGCGCGTCCCGGATGTGCCGCCCCCGGCTTGTGAACGCGCCTTCGCCGCCATGATTCCCCCAAACGGGTTCCATCCTGCCATCCGGTGCGGGGAGAGTCACGAATGACGAGCACTGGTGAGTGAAACTCACGACGAAAGACCAACGAGCTTTCTAATGTCCCGAGGTGTCATGCCCTCCGCGCGCAATTGGCGAAGTCCCGTCGAAGCACCCGATTTCGACAGCTTGCGCCCGGTCTCGTCGCGAATCAGGGCGTGGTGGCGATAGACTGGCGCTGGGTATCCGAGCAGGTCTTGCAGCAGCCGGTGCACGCTTGTGGCGTGAAACAGATCCTGCCCCCGCACCACGTTCGTGACGCCCTGAAGCGCGTCATCGATCACGACCGACAGATGGTAACTGGTCGGCGTATCCTTGCGCGCCACAATCACATCGCCCCAGTCCTGCGGCCGCGCAGCCACCGTGCCGGTTTCGCCATCCGGGCCCTCGCCATCCTCCCGCCATGTGAGTTTTCCGGCGCGCGCACTTGCCGCCGTCCTGTCGAGCCGCAGCGCATATTGCGCGCCGCTGCGAATTTTTTCCTCGCGCTCAATGCGCGGCAACGACTTCGCCGCCCCCGGATACAGCGGCACGCCATCCGGATCGCGCGGCCAAAGGCCGGCGGCATCCTTCTCCGCGACCATCCGGGCGATCTCGGCGCGGCTCTCAAAGGCCGGATAGATCAGCCCCTGCTCCGTCAGCCGCGCCACCGCCTCGGCGTAACGTGCCAGATGCTCCGACTGCCGGCGCACCGGCTGTTCCCACGCGATCCCGAGCCAGGCCAGGTCTTCATAGATCGCCGCTTCATATTCGGGACGGCAACGCGCCGAATCGATATCCTCGATCCGCAGCAATAATCTGCCGCCGCTTTGCCGCGCAAGATCGTGGTTCAGCAGCGCCGAATAAGCGTGGCCGAGATGCAGATGGCCATTCGGGCTTGGCGCGAAACGGAAAACGGGTGGCGGCATTGATCCTGCTCGGGCGATTTTTTTGGTTTGACGCGTTTTCTTCACGCGAACCGGTACCCACTTCGCTTGAAAGCGCTTTAACTCTGGCCACAGATGACGATCCATCTCAACACGCAATCCGATCTTGAAGAGGCGGTCCACGCGCTGGTCAAAACCGATCCGCGCCTGCGCTCCGTTCTCGAGATCGCCGGCATGCCTGCGCTGCGGCGGCGCGAGCCGGGATTTGCGGGTCTCGCCGCGATCGTCTGCGGCCAGCAGCTTTCCACCTCGGCGGCGGCGGCGATCTGGGGCCGCGTTTCAAGCGCGTTCGATCCGTTTCATCACGACCGCATCAAAAGCGCGCGCACCGACCATCTCGGCCGCCTCGGCCTCTCGGCGGCGAAGATCAAATCGCTGAAAGCCATCGCCCGCGAACTGGCCGCGGAGCGGCTCAACCTCGACGTGCTGGCCGAGGAGGACGCCGACGCCGCGCACAACACGCTGACCGCCCTGCACGGCATCGGCCCGTGGACCGCCGACATTTATCTGTTGTTTTGCCTCGGCCATGGCGACGCCTGGCCCGCCGGCGATCTTGCCGTGCAGGAGGCGATGCGGCTCGGTCTTGGCCTGAAAGCGCGCCCAAGTGTGAAGGAGATGCAGCCTTTGGCCGAGCCGTGGCGGCCGATGCGCGGCGCGGCGGCGCATTTGTGGTGGGCCTATTATCATGCGGTGAAACGGCGAGAGGGCGTGCTGGCCTCGGACAAACCGCGCAAGAGCGAATCAGTCAAACACGGCGCCAAGGCTGTTCCGGCCGGGAGGCGAAGAACGGCCCTCAAAAAGCCCCCCTCAAAAGCCGCAAAACCGGCCCGATAACAAGGCCGTGGCCCCCGGGGCCGGGCCGCCAATGCCCTTCACAATTCCGTCGCGCTCGCTGTAGTATGTGTGCGTTGGCTGCTTCGCGGCCGAAGCGTAAACGGGGCCAGGAGCGTTACTTGAACGCACACGTCTCACAAGGTGGTTGGCCGGCACTCGTGCTGAATGCGGACTTCCGGCCGCTGAGTTATTACCCGCTCTCGCTGTGGTCGTGGCAGGATGCGATCAAGGCGGTGTTCCTCGACCGCGTCAACATCGTCGCCAATTACGATCACGCGGTGCACAGCCCCTCCTTCGAGATGCAACTGCCGAGCGTGGTGTCGCTCAAATCCTTCGTCAAGCCGACCACGCACCCCGCCTTCACGCGATTCAACGTATTCCTGCGTGATCGCTTCACCTGCCAATATTGCACATCGAACGACGACCTGACCTTCGATCACATCATCCCGCGCTCGCGCGGCGGCCAGACCACGTGGGAAAACGTCGTCGCCGCATGCTCGCCGTGCAACCTGCGCAAAGGCAACATGACGATGGCGCAGGCGCGGATGCACCCGCGCCAGATGCCGTTCGCGCCGACCGTCCACCAGCTCCATCGCAATGGCCGGCTGTTCCCGCCGAACTACCTGCACGAAAGCTGGCTTGATTATCTCTACTGGGACACCGAACTCGATCCGTAGCGATCGCGCTTTGCGCGGCTGTTTCAAACCACGCAATCTCTTCACCGCAGCAGCAGCGTGACCGCGACCGGCACCAGCAACGACGTCACTAGTGCGTTGAGCCCCATCGCGATGCCTGCGAA
>DASWQB010000070.1:0-6232 GCA_036398335.1 Afipia sp.
CATCGCGCGCAACAAATCGCCCCCCGCAGTTTCTGGTTTGAACGGTCCGGTCACGCACAACCGTAAAATCTGCGTCAAGTCGTGAAACAGGCGCGCAGCCGGGCGCAGCACGTCGGCATCCGAAGACTCCAGTACGCCGAGCTTCACCGCACTGTCGATCACCTGCATCGTGTTGATGCTAAGAATCTCCGGATGGTCAGCGGCGTGGACGAGTTGCAGATATTGCGCCAGAAATTCGATGTCGACGGTGCCGCCGGCCGCGTATTTCATATCCCAGATGTCAGCCTCGCCCTTTTCATCAGCGACGGCGCGGCGCATTTCGAGCACGTCGTTGGCAATGATCGCCTTGTTGCGTCGCCGCGTCAGCACGTCGCGGATAATGAATTCGATGTGCCGCGCAAAGCCCGGCGAGGATGAGATCACCCGCGCGCGGGTCAGCGCCATATGCTCCCACGTCCAGGCCTCGTGATCCTGATATTCGCCAAAGGAATCGATGCGTGTCGCGACCGGCCCGGCCCGGCCCGAAGGGCGCAGCCGCATGTCGATGTCGTACAGCACGCCGTAATTGGTCCGCGTGGTGAAGGCGCTGATGAGCCGCTGGGTGTAGCGCGCGAAATATTGCCCGCCATGCAGCGGATGCGAACCATCGGAATCGGGATGGTCGTGATCGAAATCGTAGATGAAAATCAGATCGAGATCGGACGAGGCCGTCATCTCGCGGCTGCCGAGCCTGCCCATCGCGACGATGGCGCTCTCCTGCCCCTTGATGCGGCCGTGCTGGGCTTCGAATTGTTCACTGACAAGCCGATGAACGGTCTGCACGATGCCCTCGGCAACATCGGCGAACGCCGCGCTGGCGTGCTGCGCCGATACCGTGCCGGATAAAATCCGGGTGCCGATCAGGAACAGGCTTTCCTGTCCGAACAGCCGGAGCCGGTCAAGAAATTCCTCGTAAGAATCCGCATCCGCCAGCGTCGCGGCAAGACGCGCGGACAGCTCCTCGCGGTCCGGCATGGCGCCGAAAAAACGCGGATCGACCAAACCATCCATGATCTGCGGATGACGCGCCAGCATGTCAGCCAGACGCGGCGCGGCGCCGAGGATCAGCGCGACCAGCGCGACGAGGTCCTTGTTCTGCGTGAGCAGCGAGATCAGCCGCCCACCGCGCGTCAATGCCTGAAGGAAACGGTCGAAGGCGATCACGGCGGCATCGGGAAGTTCGGCGCGCGAGAGACCTCGGATCAGTTCAGGCACGAAGCCCACAAGCACCTCGCGCGTCGCATCGGCACGCAGTGCGCGATATTCGCCCTTCATCCAGAGCTGGATTGCCTGCGCGACCGTTTTCGGCGACTTGAAACCGAGCTGCGACAAGTGCGCGAGCAGCCGGGCATCGTCGGAACCAGCGGCGTAATCGACATCGGGTAGCTTTTCAGTGCCGGTGGGATCGCCCTCGAACAGCCGCTCATAATGGCTCTGCACGCAGTTCAAATGCGCGAGCAGATCGGCCGCGAAAGACGCGCGGCTGTCATAGCCGAAGAACCGCGCGAAACGCTCGACAGCCTCGCTTTGTTCAGGCAGCGCGTGGGTTTGCTCGTCGGCGATCATCTGGAGCCGATGTTCGACCCGGCGCAGAAAATCATAGGCTGCCGTAAGTTCGTCGCGGGCGGCAAACGTGATCCAATTGCTGGAGGCCAGAATATTCAACGCCGCCAAAGTCGGACGCACACGCAATTCCGGGTGCCGCCCGCCCGCGATTAATTGCTGTGTTTGCGCGAAAAACTCGATTTCGCGGATACCGCCGCGTCCGACCTTGACGTTATGGCCTTCGACCGAAATTTCGCTCTGTCCGCGAAACGTCTGCATCTGCCGCTTCATGTCATGGATGTCGGTGAGCGCGGCGAAATCCAGATGCTTGCGCCAGACGAACGGCGCGATCTCGGCAAGCATGGCCTCACCAGCCACAAGATCACCGGCGCACGGCCGCGCCTTGATCATCGCGGCGCGCTCCCAGGTGCGCCCCTCCCGCTCGTAATAATTCAGCGCGGCGGCGGTGGAGATCGCGACCGGCGTCGAGGCCGGGTCCGGCCGCAGCCGCAGATCGACGCGGAACACATAGCCATCGGCGGTGCGCTGCTGGAGAATCCGCGACAACCCTTGCGCGATCCTGACGAAAAACGGCGACGGTTCGACGTCTTCGGCAAGCTTGGCGCGTTCGCGGTCGTAATACACGATCAGGTCGATATCGGATGAATAGTTGAGTTCGCCCGCGCCCATCTTGCCCATCGCAAAAACGATGAGCCCGCTGCCCTGCTCGGGCTTCTGCGGCACGGGAGCCAGCAGACGCTCGCGCGCAACTTCCTGCGCAAGCAGATAATGCACCGCGCATTGCACGGACGTCTCCGCGATGTCCGTGAGTGCGCGGGTGACATGCATGACCGGCCAAACGCCGCCGATGTCACAGAGCGCGATCAGCAGCGCGGCTTCTGATTTCAGACGACGCAGAAGCCGCATGATCTCGGCTTCATCCGCATCGGCTGCCGAATCGCGAACGGTCCGCGCGATAAGCGCGGAAAGGTGAGCATCCGGATCACTTTGCAACAAAGCGATGACACGCGCCGCATCGGCGCGCATCAGATCAAACAAATAAGGAGAAGATTCAGCGATGCCTTCAAGGATGGCGCCCGCCTGCGGATGAGCCGCGACGATGTCCTGCAAGACACGAGCTTGATCGGAGGGAACTTCCGCAAACCAGTCCGCGAGGCGGCGGCGCGCCTCATCCGGCGCAAACAATTGCGGTCCGGTGACAAAGCGCGCGGCCAGTGAGATGCCGTCAACACCACCAGTCGCCAATTGAATCATACGGAAGGTTGTTCCACGGCGCGGCGGGTGCTGGCAAGGGGAACGAGCGGGATGGACAATGTCGCACGCAGGCCCGGTTCGGCGTCACTCAGCCGCAATTCGCCGCCATGCAATGTCGCAACCGCCGAGGCGAGACTGAGACCCAGACCGGAGCCGGGCTGAGTGCGGCTGGCCTCCAAACGCACGAATCGCTCCATCGCGCGCGCGCGATCAGCGGCCGGAATGCCCGCACCGTGATCAGTCACGCTGAAAAGAACGTTTCCGCCATCCGGCCGCGCTTCGATTAGAATATCGGATGGCTTCGCTTCCGGACTGCCCGCCGCGATTGCATCCGGCTTGCCATATTTGATTGCGTTCTCGACCAGATTGGCGAGCGCCTGGCTGACAAGCTCGCGGTTGCCATGAACTGTGGCCGGCTGCGTCTCGACGGACAACGTCAGACCCTTGTCCTCGGCGAGCGGCTCGTACAATTCCTGAATGCCGTTCGCGATCTCGGCGGCGTCAAAATCGACCATGTTATCGCGCGCCTGCCCGGATTCGGCGCGCGCTATCATCAGCAGCGCATTAAAGGTGCGGATCAGGCCATCGGACTCTTCAATGGTGTTTTCCAGCGCCGCGCGATATTCGCCTTCATTGCCAGCGTTGGCGAGTGCGTTCTCGGCGCGGTTGCGCAGGCGTGTCAGCGGCGTTTTCAGATCGTGCGCGATGTTGTCGGAGACTTCCTTCAGCCCCGCCATCAGCGCCTCAATGCGCTCGAGCATGGCGTTCAGATTTTCCGCCAGACGATCGAGTTCGTCCCCGCTACGCCCCACCGGCACGCGCTCGGACAGATCGCCGGCCATGATCCGCTGGGTGGTCCCGGTCATCGCGTCGATACGGTACAATACGCGACGCGCGACGAAAATGCCGCCGCCGAGGCCGAGCAGCAGCACGATCACCACCGACCATTGCGCCGCCTTGGCGACGATTCCGAACAGACGGCGGCGCTCCTCGAGATCGCGGCCGATCAGGAGCCGGAAGCCACCCGGTAATTCCGCGACGCGCGCCAGTGCGAAATGACTGCGCGTATCCGTTTCATCGAGGCGGCGATAAAATGTCTCGACCCAGCCGGGCCCATCCATCACGCCGGGTTGCAGCGAGCCGACATTGCCGGCCACCGCCTGCCCCTGCGGCGTGGTGACGAGGTACAGATTGGCGCCGGGACGCAGCGCGCGGTTCTCGATGGCATACACCAGCCCGCGAATGCCGCCGTTATTGTACTGATTGGTGAGTTCGGCAACCTCGCTGTCCACCGTTTCGGTGATCTGCTCGGTGATCATCCGCCGCGTGTTCCAGGCGAAATAGCCCAGCAGAGACGCGGCGAACAACGCGAACAGAAACAGATAAACCAGCGTCAGCCGAAACGCGGTGGTGCGGATCAGTTTACCGAATGCCGTCACGGATCATGTATCCGGCGCCGCGAATGGTGTGCAGCAATGGCCGCTCCTGGCCCTTGTCGATCTTCGAACGCAGGCGCGAAATGTGCACGTCGATCACGTTGGTCTGCGGATCGAAATGATAATCCCAGACGTTTTCAAGCAGCATGGTGCGCGTCACCACCTGTCCGGCGTGCTTCATCAGATATTCGAGCAGGCGAAATTCGCGCGGCTGCAATGTGATTTCTGTCTTGCCGCGCGTCACGCCGTGCGAAAGACGATCGAGTTCGAGGTCGCCGACGCGGTAAACGGTATCCTCGCTCGGACCGCCATGGCGGCGCGAGAGCACCTCGACGCGCGCCAGCAATTCGGCAAAGGCGTAGGGCTTGGGAAGATAATCATCGCCGCCGGCGCGCAGGCCCTTGATGCGATCATCGACCTGACCGAGCGCGGACAGGATCAGCACGGGCGTGCGAATGCCCTTTTCCCGCAACGTCCCGATCAGCGACAAGCCGTCACGTTTGGGCAGCATGCGGTCGATCACCAGCACGTCGTAATCGCCGGTCTCGGCGAGAGCCAGTCCATCCTCGCCGTCGCTCGCAAGCTCTGCGACATGGCCGACCTCGCGAAAGGCTTTCACGAGATAGTCAGCGGATTCGCGGTCATCTTCGACGATCAGCAGGCGCATTTTCGATTCGGCTGGAGGGAAAACAATATCGGTTTTAGTCACCATGGCGCGGACACCACCTGAAATGCAAGTCGGCTTGGCCCCGAAAAAAAGGCGAGCGGTAAAGCTGGGGAAACTTCACCGCCCGCCCATGACCTTCCGACGGAGGGGGGCGTATCCCATCGAAAGGGACGAAAGAGACGGACTTTGCGGCCCGCTCCGGAAAGATGCCGCCGGAAAGGGGCTTATAGAACCGGCGGCATTTTCCAAAACATCAGTTGTTCATCAACCCTTGTTGACGGGCAGCGCGACGAAGCGCGAGGAGTCGCCGCTGCGCACCCGGACAAGAACGCTGTTCTTGTTGTCCGACTTCGCGGCGTTGATCGCTTCTTTCACTTCGCCGGGCGTGCCGACCGTCTTGCCAGCGACTTCGAGGATGACATCGCCTTCCTTGAAACCGCGCTCGGCGGAGGCACCCTTCGGATCGACATCGGTCACGACCACGCCGTCCTTGCCCGCACCCGCGACCGATTTCGCCGGCGCGATCGTCAGACCGAGGTTGGGCACGTCCGTACCCTTGCCCTGCTTGCCGCTATCGTCGTCGGAACCAAGATCGGCCTTTACAGCCTTGGCGTTCGGCAATTCACCGAGCGTCAGGCTAACAGTCTTGTCCTGTCCCTTGCGGAGCACGGCGAGCTTGACGGTTGCACCGGGCGCCATGGAGCCAATGGTGCGGGCGAGTTCGCGCGCATCCTTGACCGGCTGGCTGTTGACGCTGGTGATGACGTCACCGGATTCGATGCCGGCCTTCGCCGCCGGACCGTTCGACTGCGGCTCAGCCACCAAAGCGCCTTCCGGCTTTTTCAGGCCGAGGCTGTCGGCGATCTCAGGTGTCACCTGCTGGATCTGAACACCAATCCAGCCACGGCTTACTGTGCCCTTATCCTTGAGCTGCGCGACAACCGATTTCACAGTCGATGCCGGGATCGAGAACGCGATGCCGACGCTGCCGCCCGACGGCGAATAGATGGCGGTGTTGACGCCCATCACTTCGCCCTGCGTGTCGAACGCCGGACCGCCGGAATTGCCCTTGTTCACCGGCGCGTCGATCTGGATGAAGTCGTCATACGGACCGTTGCCGATGTCGCGGCCGCGCGCCGAGACGATACCCGCCGTCACCGTGCCGCCGAGGCCGAACGGATTGCCGACCGCGAGAACCCAGTCACCGATACGCGGCTGGCCGTCAGATAATTTGGCGAACGGAAAATCGTTACGGCCTTCGACCTTGATG
>DASWQB010000071.1:0-3845 GCA_036398335.1 Afipia sp.
CGGCAGTGAGACACTGAGTTCAGCGTCTCAAACGCGGAAAGGTATGGAGACTACTCGTATGGCGAAGAAAAGTTCGATCGAGAAGAACAACCGGCGTCAGAGAATGACGAAGAACGCGGCTGCGAAGCGCGCGAAGCTGAAGGCTATCATCGCGGACAAGAAGAAGCCGATGGAAGAGCGCTTCGCGGCGACGATCAAGCTCGCCGAGTTGCCGCGCAACTCCTCGGCCACGCGCATTCACAACCGCTGTGAAGTCACCGGCCGTCCTCACGCGGTTTATCGCAAGACCAAGATGAGCCGCATCGCGATCCGTGAATTCGGCTCCAAGGGCCTGATTCCCGGCCTCGTGAAGTCGAGCTGGTAAGGAGGGTCGGACATGTCAACGCACGATCCGATCAGTGATCTCATCACCCGCATCCGCAACGCGCAGATGCGCGCCAAGTCCAAGGTCTCGACCCCGGGCTCGAAGATGCGCGCCAACGTGCTCGAAGTGCTCAAGAGCGAGGGCTACATCCGCGGTTACGCCAGCGTCGAACACGCCAGCGGCCACAATGAGCTTGAGATCGAGTTGAAGTATTTCGACGGCGAGCCGGTCATCAAGGAAATCGAGCGCGTCTCGAAGCCGGGCCGCCGCGTCTATGCGTCGGTGAAAAACCTGCCGCGCGTCAAGAACGGTCTCGGCATTTCGGTGCTGTCGACCCCGAAGGGAATCATGGCTGACCACGACGCGCGTGACGCGAATGTGGGCGGTGAAGTTCTCTTCACGGTATTCTGAGGAAGGAACGACAATGTCACGCGTAGGCAAAAAGCCCGTTCCGATCGCCTCCGGCGTTACCGCGAACGTCGAAGGGCAGACCGTCAAGATGAAGGGGCCGAAAGGCGCTCTTCAGTTCATCGTGCACGACGACGTGTCGGTGGAGTTGAAGGACAACGAGATCCGCGTCGCGCCGCGTTTCGAGACCAAGCGGGCGCAGTCGCTGTACGGCACCGCGCGCGCCCAGATCGCGAATCTGGTCGAAGGCGTCACCAAGGGCTTCGAGAAAAAGCTGGAAATCACCGGCGTCGGCTATCGCGCCGCGCTGCAAGGCAAGAACCTCCAGTTGGCTTTGGGCTACAGCCACGACGTGCTGTATCCGATCCCGGAAGGCATCACGATTACGGTGCCGAAGCCGACTGAAATCACCATCGTCGGCAACGACAGCCAGCGCGTCGGCCAGGTCGCCGCCGAAATTCGCAGCTATCGTCCGCCGGAGCCCTACAAGGGCAAGGGCGTGAAATACTCAGACGAATTCATCTTCCGCAAGGAAGGCAAGAAGAAGTAACGGAGCCGGTCATGTCGAAACTCAAGGTCACGAATGCCCGGCGCAAGCAGCGCGTGCGCAACTCGCTGCGCCGCGTCGCCAACGGCCGTCCACGCCTGTCGGTGTTTCGCTCGTCGAAGCATATCTACGCGCAGGTCATCGACGACGTGAAGGGCGAGACGCTGGCGGCTGCCTCGTCGCTGGAAAAGACGATGCGCGAGAGCGCAAAGACGGGCGCCAACATCGACGCCGCCAAGGCTGTCGGCAAATTGCTGGCGGAGCGGGCAGTGAAGAATGGCGTCAAGGAAGTGATTTTCGACCGCGGCGGGTATCTTTACCACGGCCGCGTCAAGGCTCTGGCGGATGCGGCGCGCGAAAGCGGGCTTAGCTTCTAAAGGCTGGCTTCTAAGGCGAAATTTGGTTTCAAAGGATAGAGGCGTCGGCCTCTCAAGGATTGGACAGAACAATGGCAGGTGAACGCGAACGGGGCGGACATCGGGGCGGTCGGGAAGAGCGCGATAGCGAATTCGTCGACAAGCTCGTCCACATCAATCGTGTGGCGAAGGTGGTGAAGGGCGGCAAGCGCTTCGGCTTTGCCGCGCTCGTCGTCATTGGCGACCAGAAGGGCCGCGTCGGTTTCGGTCATGGCAAGGCGCGCGAAGTGCCGGAAGCCATCCGCAAAGCGACCGACTCCGCCAAGCGCAATCTGACGCGCGTCGCTCTGCGCGACGGCCGCACGCTGCATCACGACATCGCCGGCCGCCACGGCGCCGGCCGCGTCTATCTGCGCGCTGCGCCTGCCGGTACCGGCATCATCGCCGGCGGCCCGATGCGCGCGGTGTTCGAGACGCTCGGCATTCAGGACGTCGTTGCAAAGTAGATCGGTTCGTCGAACCCCTACAACATGGTTCGCGCCACTTTCGACGCGCTGAAGCATCAGGATTCGCCGCGCTCGGTCGCCAACCGCCGCAACATCAAAGTGTCCACATTGCAGTCGCGCCGCGTCGGCGGCGACGCCGAAGCAATGGCGGACTGACCGCACCGCTGATCGGAGTTCAAGGCCATGGCCGCAACGAAAACATTGAAGGTCGAGCAGATCGGCAGCCCGATCCGCCGCCAAGGCGCGCAGCGCGAGACCCTGATCGGTCTGCGCCTCAACAAGATCGGCCGCGTGTCCGAGTTGCAGGATTCGCCTGCGACCCGCGGCATGATCGCCAAGGTCAAGCACCTCGTTCGCGTCGTCGGCGAGAAGTAAGGAATTATAGCGATGAAGCTCAATGATATCGCCGACAATGAAGGCTCGCGCAAAAAGCGCATGCGCGTCGGGCGCGGCATTGGCTCGGGCAAGGGCAAGCAGTCGGGCCGCGGCGGCAAGGGCCAGACCGCGCGTTCGGGCGTGCGCATCAAGGGCTTTGAAGGCGGCCAGATGCCGCTGCATCGCCGCCTGCCCAAGCGCGGTTTCAACAACATCTTCCGCATCGAATTGTCGGAAGTGAATCTCGACCGTTTGCAGGAAGCCATCGACGCCAAGAAGCTCGACGGCAGCGCGACGATCAACGCCGAGTCGCTGGTCAAGTCCGGCTTGCTGCGCCGCTCCAAGGGCGGCGTGCGTCTGCTCGGCCGTGGTGAGCTGAAGGCCAAGATCAACATCGAAGTCCACGGCGCGACCAAGTCGGCGATCGAGGCAGTTGAGAAAGCCGGCGGTTCGGTGAAGATCCTGGCTCCGGCGAAGGACGAAGCCGCCCAGAAGGCCGCCGCCAAAAAGGGCAAGAAGGCGTCGTAACAAATCGTTGTGTCCGGTCTGGCGCCGGACATATACGTCTCCATGTTTTGGACGAATGTTTCGAACATATTCAAGAGATGGACGGTTAGGGCAAACCTGATCGGGAATGACTGAAAGGGCCGGAAATCCATGGTCTCCGCGGCGGAACAACTCGCAGCCAACCTCAATTTCTCGGCCTTCGCCAAGGCGGACGAGCTTAAAAAGCGAATCTGGTTCACCCTCGGCGCGCTATTGGTTTACCGCCTCGGAACCTACATCCCGCTGCCCGGCATCGACCCGGCGATCTGGAGCCAGGTTTTCAAGTCGCAGGCCGGCGGCATTCTCGGCATGTTCAACCTGTTCTCCGGCGGTGGCATCAACCGCATGGCGATCTTCGCGCTGAACATCATGCCGTATATTTCGGCGTCGATCATTCTTCAGCTGCTCACCACCGTCTCCCCGCAGCTTGAAGCCCTCAAGAAAGAGGGCGAGGCGGGTCGCAAGACCATCAACCAGTACACCCGTTATCTGACCGTGGTGCTGGCGGCGTTCCAGGCTTACGGCATCGCCGTGGGTCTTGAGGGTGCGGGCAACGTCGTGTCCGATCCCGGCTTCTTCTTCCGCATCTCGACGCTGATCACGCTGACCGGCGGCACCATGTTCCTGATGTGGCTCGGCGAGCAGATCACCTCGCGCGGCATCGGTAACGGCATCTCGCTGATCATTCTGTCCGGCATCGTCGCCGAACTGCCGACAGCGATCGCCAACACGCTCGAACTTGG
>DASWQB010000072.1:0-1684 GCA_036398335.1 Afipia sp.
TTTCCGGTAAACTCCCATGACCGCAAAGGCTCGCGAAGAAGCGGATCGCCTGCTTCAGGCCGCGGACTGGCAGATGCGGATCGAATCCGGTGGGCTGGATCGCGAGGCGTTCGCGGCATGGCTGGCCGATCCGCGGAATACCGCCGTCTGGGCGCGATTGAATGGCGCCCTGGACCTGATCTCGGAGCATGCCAACGATCAGAAGATGGTGGGCTTCCGCCGCGCCGCGCTGGCGGATGCGCATCGGACCATGGCACGGCTCAGCAGGCCGCCAACCCGTTGGAAAATGCGGATCGCCGCGATGCTGTTGACCGGTCTCGTGGGCGGCGGCGCCTATTATTGGCTCTCGGCCCCCAGCGACTATCAGACTTCGTTCAACGAGCGGCGGACCGTTACCCTGGCTGACGGCTCCAGGATTTTGCTCGATTCCGACAGCGAAGTCACCGTCCGGTACACAAAGACCGCGCGGGAAATCCAGCTCGTACAGGGCCAGGCCCGTTTCGATGTCGCGCACGACGTCACGCGGCCATTCTCGGTTCTTGCCCGCGATCAGAAAGTCGTTGCCACAGGGACCGCCTTCAACATCGACATCACCCAGCCCAAGGTTCTGGTGACCTTGATTGAAGGGCATGTCGTCGTCTTCGATGAGAATGGGGTACGGTCTTTCATATCGTCGGTGTCGTCTCTCATCTCCCGGCAGCCGCCCCGGGCGCGCGATCCTGTCGAACTCCACCCCGGCCAGCAGTTGGCCGCGATACCCGATCAGACGCCGGCGATTTCCAGGGCAGCCATGCGTGCGACCCTGGCCTGGACCGGCGGGCAACTCATCTTCGACGACAAACCGCTTTTGGAGGTTGTGGCTCGCATCGATCACTATGCGGCGCGCCCAATCATGATCGCGGATTCGCGTGTCGCACGGTTGCATGTCAGCGGGTAGTTCAACACCGGCGATGTCGACGGCTTTCTCGATATTGTCACACATTATCTGCCGGTCGAGCAGACCACCGACGCTTCCGGAAACGTGACCCTGCGCGGAAAATAAGTTTTCGTGACACACGTGTTTTTCCATAAGGGCGTTTCAGAGTGCTGCGTTTTTTCTCAAAGCGATCCGCATGGGGCGTGCCGCTGTCGAGGAATGTTCATGTTTGAAAATCAGATGCGCCGCGCGCTGATGCGCGGCTCCGCGCTTGCGCTTGTTGCTGGTTATTTCGCGCTGTCCGGCCCGGCATTCGCCCAAAGCTCCACTTATGCGTTCGACGTACCCGCCGAGCCCTTGTCGAAGGCGCTGCATGATTATTCGGCCATTTCCGGACAGCAGATCATTTTCTCGGACGACGATGTCGCGGGCAAAACCGCGCCGGCGCTGCGGGGAGAATATTCCTCGAACGAAGCCTTGAACATGCTTCTGGCGGGAACCGGCCTAGTCGCGGACCGATCCGCTTCTGGCGGGGTCATGGTGCGCTCAAAAAACGCCCGCGCCGCCCTAGATGAGGGGGCGGGGTCCGGTGGTGCGGAAACCGTGACGGTGACGGGTACGCGTGTGACGCGGGCCGGATTCGAGACTCCGGCCCCTACGACGGTGGTCACGGCTACCGATCTGCGCGTCAGCGGAAACTCAAATCTTGCAGATTCGCTTGACGAATTGCCGTCGATGAGCGTGGGGCTCACACCGTCCGCCGCGCCC
>DASWQB010000073.1:0-7792 GCA_036398335.1 Afipia sp.
AATGCGCATCGACAAGGTGATGAACGTGTCGATCGCCCGTGAGATCGAACGGCTCGACCGCCGGCTTCTGGTGCTGGCGACGGTCGGCTCGGCCGGACCTTTTGTGGGCCTGTTCGGCACGGTCTGGGGCATCATGTCGAGCTTCCAGTCGATCGCGGCGTCCAAAAACACCTCGCTCGCGGTGGTTGCGCCCGGCATCGCCGAGGCGCTGTTCGCCACCGCCATCGGCCTGATCGCCGCAATTCCGGCGACAATTTTCTACAATAAGTTCACCTCGGAGGTGAACCGGCAGGCCCAGCGGCTGGAAGGTTTCGCCGACGAGTTTTCCGCGATCCTGTCGCGTCAGATCGACGAGCGGGCGTGAGAGCATGATCCCGGAAAAGCGGAAGCCGGTTTTCCGAAAAGGATCATGCTCAAACAAAGAGATGTTAAGATAGCTACCGGAACGGATCGAACATGGGCATGAACATGGGCGGTGGAGCGGGCGGAGGCGGCGGACGCCGCCGGCATCAGCGCGCCCACGTCATGGCGGAAATCAACGTCACCCCGATGGTGGACGTAATGCTGGTGCTGCTCATCATCTTCATGGTTGCGGCGCCCATGCTCACGGTCGGCGTGCCGCTCGATCTGCCGCAGACGGCGGCGAAGAGTCTGGATCAGGATAAGGAGCCGCTGACGCTCTCGGTTCAGGCCACCGGCAAGGTTTTCCTCAACAACACCGAAATTCCGGTCGAGGATCTGATCGCGAAACTGAAGGCGATCACCGACGCGCGCGGCGGCGCCGACGAGCGCATTTTCGTGCGCGGCGACACCAAGGCCGATTACGGCACGGTGATGCGGGTGATGGGCCGCCTGTCGGCGGCGGGGTTCAAGCGGGTTGCGCTGGTGACAGAGGCCGAACAGGGAACCTGACGTGAAGATCGACAAGACAGTTGCAGCGTCTGTCGTATTGCATGTCCTCGTGATTGGCTGGGGACTGGTATCGTTTTCGTCCAAGGCCTTCGACACGATGCCGGAGGAATCCTTGCCGGTTGATATCGTCTCGCTCGATCAGTTCACCAAGGCGACGCAGGGCCTGAAGACCGGCAAGAAGGAAAATCCGAAACCGCTGGTCGAGAAAGTCGCCGATCCGACGCCGCTGCCGGACGACACCGTCGGCAAGATCGACGACAAGAAGCCGCCGGTGGTGACCGACACCTCGCCGCCGCCGACCCCGAAGGTCGAGGACAAGCCGGTCGAGAAGAAACCCGATCCGCCAAAGCCCGTCGTTCAAGAGAAGCCGAAGGACGAACCGAAGCAGGCTGAAAAGAAAGAAGAGCCGCAGAAAGTCGATCCGATCGCCGAGGCGCTCAAGAAAGAGCAGATCAAGAAGCCGCAGCCGCCCAAGCCTCAGGTCGCCGCCGCGCCGCCAAAGCCGCCGGAGCAAAAGCGCGAGCGCACCTTCGATCAGTCGAAGATTGCCGCGCTTCTCGACAAGCGCGATCCGACCCGGCAGTCGATCGCCGGCGCGCAGCTCAATTCGCAAGCCTCGCTCGGCACCTCGACCGGCCGCGCCGCAGACAATTCGGCGACATGGGGCGCGATGTTCAAGAGTCAGGTCGAGAAGTGTTGGAAGAAGCCTTACGGCGGCATCGAAGCGCAGCAGATCGAAACCAGCTTCACCATCAAGCTGCGGGCCGACGGTTCGCTGGAATCGATGCCGGTGCCGGTGCCCGGCAAGAACACGCCTTACGCGCGCGTCTATCAGGAGAGCGCGATGCGCGCGATCATCGAGTGCCAGCCGTATAAATTGCCCTCGGCGTTTTTCGATGAATGGAAATTCTTCGAGCCGGTCTTCACCGAGAAATATTCTTGAAATCGCGCGCCCGCGCGAACCAAACCGATGAGCGAGAACAAGTTGACCCACATGAAATTCAATCCGACGCGGCGCGATGTGATGCAGGCAGCCGCGAGCGGCCTGTTGGTGGCGACCCCAATGAGCAAGGCGCTGGCGCAAGCGCGTGTCACCGTCACCGAAGGCAACTTCCAGCCGATCCCGATCGCGATTCCCAATTTCGTTGCCGGCTCACCGAGCGACGGCGAAGTCGCCGCCGGCATCGCGCAGGTCATCACCAACAATCTCAAGCGCAGCGGATTGTTCGCGCCGATCGATCAGGCGGCCTATATCGAGCGCATCTCCAATATCGACGTGCCGCCGCAATTTCCGAGCTGGCGGCAGATCAACGCGCAGGCGCTGGTCACCGGCCGCGCGACCCGTCAGGGCGACGGGCGGCTGAAAGCCGAATTCCGGCTGTGGGACGTGCCCGCCGCGCAGCAGCTCACAGGCCAGCAATATTTCACCTCGCCGGAATCATGGCGGCGCATCGCCCATATCATCTCCGACCAGATCTATGAGCGCCTCACCGGCGAGAAAGGCTATTTCGACAGCCGCGTGGTGTTCATCGACGAGACCGGCGCCAAGGAGCGCCGCGTCAAGCGTCTGGCCATGATGGATCAGGACGGCGCGAACGTGCGGTATCTGACGCGCGGCGCCGACCTCGTCATCACTCCGCGCTTCTCGCCCTCCACGCAGGAAATCACCTACATGGAATACGGCCAGGGCGATCCGCGCGTGTATCTGTTCAACGTGGAGACCGGCCAGCGCGAGATCGTCGGCAACTTTCCCGGCATGTCGTTCTCGCCGCGCTTCTCGCCGGACGGCCAGCGAGTCATCATGAGTTTGCAGCAGGGCGGCAACTCGAATCTGTTCGTGATGGATCTGCGCTCAAAGACCACCACGCGGCTGACCGACACGCCGGCGATCGACACCTCGCCGTCTTATTCGCCGGATGGCTCGCGCATTTCATTCGAGTCCGATCGCGGTGGCAAGCCGCAGATTTACGTGATGTCGGCGACCGGCGGTCCCGCCCAGCGCATCTCGTTCGGCGACGGCAGCTATTCGACGCCGGTGTGGTCGCCGCGCGGCGACTACATCGCCTTCACCAAGCAGGGCGGCGGACAGTTCTCGATCGGCATCATCAAGCCGGACGGCTCGGGCGAGCGCCTTCTCACCTCCGGCTATCATAATGAGGGGCCGACCTTCGCGCCCAATGGCCGCGTGCTGATGTTCTTCCGCGATCTCGGCTCGGGGCCGTCGCTGTTCACCATCGACATCTCCGGCCGCAACGAACTGAAAGTGCCGACCCCGGGGCTGGCGTCCGATCCGGCCTGGTCGCCGCTGCTGTCGTAACGCGCATTTCGCAAAGCGGGGGTGCGTTTTGCGCTCAAAATACGCGCCGCATCATATTCAGGATTGTGACCCGGACGCCGGCAATGTGACTCCGGGTCACGGTTCCGGCCAAAATGCTGCGGCCGGGCCGATTTGCGGGCGTTTTCAACGGGCCGCCATATTTATATCTTATTAACCATCGCACTTGCTTTCGACGCTTGGTGGGCATTTTAGGGGTCTGTTCAACACCTCATCAAGGTTGACGGAAGGTTCGCTTAACCAAGTGCGGTTAGACCGAACGCTGGTCATAAAAACGCGAGCTGGAGGCTCCGGAATGTTTTCTCAGATGCGTATCCTCCAAGGATTCAAACTGGCTGCGGTGCTGATCGTGGCGCTGTCGATGGGCGCGTGCGCCAACAAGAACGGCGGCGCAGGCGACGCCATGGCGAGCGCGGCGACGCCGGGCAGCCAGCAGGATTTCGTGGTCAATGTCGGCGATCGCGTATTCTTCGAGAGCGACCAGACCGAGCTGTCGCAGCAGGCGATGAACACGCTGGAAAAGCAGGCGCAGTGGTTGCAGCAATACAACCGCTATGCCTTCACCATCGAAGGTCACGCCGACGAGCGCGGCACGCGCGAGTACAACATCGCGCTCGGCGCCAAGCGCGCCCAGTCTGTCCGCAACTTCCTCGCCTCGCGCGGCATCGACTCGAGCCGCATGCGCACCATCTCCTACGGCAAGGAACGTCCGGTCGCGGTGTGTAACGATATCTCGTGCTGGTCGCAGAACCGCCGCGCGGTCACGGTGCTGAACGCAAGCTCGTAAGCGACGTTATATCCTTCGTCTGCGGCGCCTTCGGGCGCCGTTTTCGTATCGGCAAGCTTGCCAGAACGTAATGAAGCCGCACCTGTTGTAAGTCACATTTTTGGCGTACTCCATCCGCCAAGTTAAGCCCGTTTTTCAGAGCCGGATCGCATGTCGCCGAAATTCCAAATCCGCTTCGTCCTCGTTGTTTTTTTGGCCACGATGTTCGTACCAGCTGCCGCGAACGCGCAACTCTTCGGTGGGCAAGGTTCTGGCGGCCAAGGCAACGGCGGCCAGACCGACGAAGACCCCGAAATGCGGATCGACAGGCTGGAAAACCAGTTGCGTACGCTGACCGGCCAGAACGAGGAATTGCAGTACCGCAATCGCCAGCTTGAAGAGCAATTGCGCGCGTTGCAGGGCACGGCATCCGGCGGGACAGTGCCCGGCGCGCCGAATCCCAATCAGGCCGCGCAAAGTGCGCGTCCCGCTCCGGGGCCAGTCGCGCCGCAACAGCAGACCTCTCAGCAGCCGCCTTACCAGCAGGCTCCTCAAGGCCAGCCGAATTATCAGGGCGGCCAGCCATCCTATTCTTCGCCGCCGCCTTATGACGGCGGGCAGCCAGCGCCGATCGCGGCCGCTCCCGGAAGCAGCGGACGGCGCGGCGATGCGTTCGATCCATCGCAAAATCCGAACGCGCCCGGCGTGCCGCGCGCGCTTGGCGGTGGACAGCTTCCCGTCGCCGCCGCTCCGGCGGGTGCGCCGGTCAATCTTTCGGCGCCGTCGCCTGCCGGCGGTTATCCGCCCGACAATTCCAGCGTGGTCGCGACCGCGCCTCCGAGCCAGAGCCCGAAGGACGAATTCGATCTCGGCATCGGCTATATCCAGCGCAAGGACTACGCCTCGGCGGAAGACACCATGCGCGGCTTCATGCAGAAATATCCGAGCGACCGCCTGATCGCGGACGCGCAATATTGGCTCGGCGAGAGCCTCTACCAGCGCCAGCGCTATCGCGATGCCGCCGAATCCTTTCTTGCCGTGACGACCAAATACGAGAAGTCCAGCAAGGCGCCCGATGCGTTGCTGCGTCTCGGCCAGTCGCTCGCCGCGCTGAAGGAAAAGGACGCCGCGTGTGCCGCATTCGGCGAAGTGATACGCAAATATCCGCGTGCTTCCAGCGGCGTGAAACAGGGTGCCGATCGTGAGCAAAAGCGCCAAGGTTGCTGAGTCGGCTGCTGAGCCTGTTTCAGTGACTGAAGCGCGGCAGCTGTTCGCCGACGTCAAATCCTCGCCTGTTTTGATCCTTGCCGTTTCCGGCGGCCCCGATTCCACGGCATTGCTTTATCTTGCCGCACGCTGGCGCCGCGCACTCAAAAGTGGACCCGAACTGATCGCCGCCACCGTCGATCACGGCCTGCGCGCGGAGGCGGCGCGCGAAGCGCAGGGCGTCAAGCGTCTCGCCTCGATACTGGGAATCGCGCATCGCACGTTGAAATGGCGCGGCGTCAAACCCAAAACCGGAATCCCGGCCGCCGCACGCGCAGCACGTTATGAGTTGCTGGCGCAGGCCGCGCGCAAGACGCGCGCCAGCGCGATTCTCACCGCCCACACCCAGGACGATCAGGCCGAGACGGTGTTGATGCGGTTGTCGCGCGGCAGCGGCATCGCCGGCCTCGGCGCGATGGCGCGGCACACACAGCGCGAAGGTGTCGCTCTGCTGCGTCCGCTGCTCGATATTCCCAAGGAGCGGCTCATTGCAACCCTCAAGAAAGCGAAGATCGATTACGTGCTCGATCCGACCAACCTTGATCCCGCTTTCACCCGTCCGCGCCTGCGCGAATTGATGCCCTCGCTGGCGGCGGAGGGTGCGGATGCGCGCAATCTGGTGCGGCTCGCGGCGCGGCTGTCGCGCGCCAATGCCGCGCTCGATCTGATGGCGGACGGCGCGGAGCGCTATTTGTGGCATCTGGATTTGAGGCAGGGGACGACGCCCTCGGGCTTCGATCTCGCTGCGTTTTCGGGTCTCGCGGATGAGATCCGCGTCCGCCTCCTGATGCGCGAACTCAATCGCGTCGGCCATGAAGGTCCAGCCGAACTCGGCAAGGCCGAAGCCATGGTTGCGGCGCTGGATCGCGCGGCGGCCTCGAAGCCTCCTGCGCCGTTCAGGCAGACACTGGCGGGGGCGGTCGTCAGCATCCGGCGCGGACGGTTGCTGGTTGAGCCGGCCCCGACGCGAAAGCGGTGAAATGATTAGGGGCGGTTTACCTCAAGCTGACATAGATCAATATATTCCAGCGCTTTTTCACCCGGAAAAGCCGTAAAGTGCGCTAAATAGTCTTGCGCGGTTCCCTTGGCATCCGCGCGCGCGACACCTAGATTGAAGCCAGTGTTCCTGATCCGAAGTTCGCTGCGTGTGCAGCGCCCTTCGTGGCGAACTTCGGATCCGGAAGGACACTGGCAAAATATAATTCTGGTGTGGTTTCGGTTCAGAAATTCGTTTGCGGAGGTTGCTAAAACCAAAGAAGCGAATTTCTGAACCGCCACACCAGCCGGCAGGCATAAAAGGCCCCATCGGGACGGGGAAACAGCCCCGCGATCAGCGGGTTAGTTAAGGACATCGAATGAACGCCAATCTGCGCAATTTTGCTCTCTGGGTCATCATCGTCTTGCTGCTGCTGGCGTTGTTCACGCTTTTCCAGAATCCGGGCCAGCGCGCGGCGTCCCAGGATATTTCATTTTCGCAGCTTTTGACCGAGGTCGACGCCAATCGCGTGCGCGACGTGGTGATTCAGGGGCCGGACATTCACGGCACCTTCACCAACGGCTCCAGCTTCCAGACCTATGCGCCGAGCGATCCGACGCTGATCAAGCGCCTTTACGACGCCAAGGTCTCGATCACCGCCAAGCCGCCCGGCGACAACGTGCCGTGGTTCGTCTCGCTCTTGGTCTCGTGGCTGCCGTTCGTCGCGCTGATCGGCGTGTGGATTTTCCTGTCGCGCCAGATGCAGGGCGGCGCCGGCAAGGCAATGGGCTTCGGCAAGTCGCGCGCCAAGATGCTGACCGAGGCGCATGGCCGCGTGACGTTCGAGGACGTCGCGGGCGTGGATGAAGCCAAGCAGGATTTGCAGGAGATCGTCGAATTCCTGCGTGACCCGGGCAAGTTCCAGCGCCTCGGCGGACGTATTCCGCGCGGCGTGCTGCTGGTCGGCCCTCCGGGCACCGGCAAGACCCTGATCGCGCGCGCGGTCGCGGGCGAAGCCAACGTGCCATTCTTCACCATTTCGGGTTCTGACTTCGTCGAAATGTTCGTCGGCGTCGGCGCGAGCCGCGTGCGCGATATGTTCGAGCAGGCCAAGAAGAACGCCCCGTGCATCATCTTCATCGACGAAATCGACGCGGTCGGCCGCCATCGCGGCGCGGGTCTCGGCGGCGGCAATGACGAGCGCGAACAGACCCTCAACCAGCTGCTGGTCGAGATGGACGGCTTCGAGGCCAATGAAGGCGTGATCCTGATCGCGGCGACCAACCGTCCCGATGTGCTCGATCCCGCGCTCTTGCGTCCGGGCCGCTTCGACCGTCAGGTCGTCGTGCCGAACCCGGATGTCGTCGGCCGCGAGCAGATTTTGAAGGTTCATGTCCGCAAGGTGCCGCTGGCGCCGGATATCAACCTCAAGACCATCGCGCGCGGCACCCCGGGTTTTTCGGGTGCCGACCTGATGAACCTCGTCAACGAGGCGGCGCTCACCGCCGCGCGCCGCAACAAGCGCATGGTGACGCAG
>DASWQB010000074.1:0-5484 GCA_036398335.1 Afipia sp.
CGATGACGGCCGATACTACGAAAGCCGGGTGACGGTGCAGGGACCTTCCAATCTTCGCGTCGAGGGATGCGTGGGCGCTATTTGCGGTGGTGAGAGCTGGCGCAAAGTCGGGCGCTAGGCGCCTGAGATGGCCGGCGACAGAACCTGAGCGCCGCCCCCCGGGGGGCGCCGTGGTTTTCGCCACGGCCCATGACCGCTCGCGCATATCCTGAAACCAGAAAATACTACAGACGGTGATAGTCGCGAAACCACTTTGCAAACTGGGCGATACCCTCTTCGATCGAGGTCGAAGGGCGAAATCCAACCTCCTGCATTAAATCGTCCACATCCGCATAAGTAGCTGGCACATCTCCCGGTTGCATCGGCAGCATTTCCTTGATCGCCGTGCGTCCGAATTCCTTCTCCAGAAGCTTTACGACCTTGGACAAATGTTCGGGGTGGTTGTTTCCGACGTTGAAAATCCGCCACGGAGCAGCACTTGTGCCCGGATCGGGAGCTGCGTCTGACGCCTTCGATTGTCCCACCGGCGCATGGTCGATCAGACGCACGATCGCTTCCGTCACATCGTCCACATAAGTGAAATCGCGGCGCATATCGCCGTGGTTGAACAGCTTGATGGGCTGACCGCCGACGATCGCCTTGGCGAACAGAAACATCGCCATGTCCGGCCGGCCCCAAGGTCCATACACCGTGAAGAAGCGCAGGCCGGTGGAGGGAATGCGATAAAGATGGCTGTAGGCATGCGCCATCAGCTCATTGGCTTTTTTCGAAGCTGCGTAGAAGCTGATGGGGTGATCGACGTTGTCATGAACGGAGAACGGCAGCTTGGTGTTGGCGCCATAGACAGACGATGACGATGCATACAAGAGATGACGGCAGTCGTTATGTCTGCAGCCTTCGAGAATGTTGGCGAAACCCTGCAGGTTTGCATCCACATAGGCATGTGGATTTTCAAGCGAGTACCGCACGCCCGCCTGCGCCGCGAGATGGATGACCACCGGAAAACGTTGCGCACCGAACAATTCGGCGACGCTGCCGCGGTCGGCAAGGTCCAGCCTGATAAAACTGAAAGCCGGATCGTTTTTCAGCACGTCGAGACGCGCTTCCTTCAGCGCCGGATCATAATAGCTGTTGAGATTATCCAACCCGACGACACGATGACCGGCCTGCAAAAGTTTCTGCGTGACGTGAAACCCGATGAAGCCCGCCGCTCCTGTCACAAGCACCGCCTGATCCGACATTATTTTTCCTAACAAACCTTCAGTTTGATTGCGGCGGGCGCCTTGTTGCACTCAAATTTCATCTTGTATTGAGAACAAGACCTTGGCCGCTCATCCGCAACTTCTCAATAATGGGCCCGCCTCAATCGATATAAGCCTCATGGATGCCGCTATAATAACCGCGTCGATAGGCTGCAAACGATTCATTGAATACGGCTTGGATACCAAACCGAACAGATCGTCAGGTGCTTTGGCCTACTTAGCGGCAGGCCGCAAGGCGGCCCAGCGAGACCGGAAGATGTCTGCCCACTTCGCGGTTGATCAGCATTAAATCAACACAACGCAAGCCGATGAGCGGACGACATTAGGATTTTCGACCCACCAGCAGCTGCTGGACTTCTGCGCGTGCTCGTCGAACACCCAAACAAACGCGAGGTCCGCCCCGCGCTTTGCCAATGGCCATTGAATTGGCCAATGCCGCGACGACGACTGGCACTGCCTTATGCGATTTCCAACCAACCCGACCAAGTAGGGATTGGGGCGCTTCGCGCTGTTCCTGAATGGGCCACGCCGCCATTCCGGCGCGGCGCAAAATCTCCATAAAAAACGTTAGTAAGTGACTATGGACGGCACTTATTTAGTGCTAAGATTTTACTAATTGCGGAAAATTAACCCTATTTATCGGGTGCTTAGCGTGAATTACGCTGGACCATTCGGCACTGATTATTTAAATGATGCACCCGTCTCACTCACGGATCAGCATATCAAGACGGATTCCGCCGATACTTCGCCGCCCGGTCCCATACCGCACGAAACCATCATCGTTCCAGACGCTCAGCTCCTTTATTCAGGCGATTTCAATCGCTTGGGCAACGACCTTATGTTGTCCAACGACGGTCACGAGTTCCTCGTGATGGATTATTTCCGAGGCGAAAAGCGCGCCACGCTGGCCTCTCCTGACGGGGCAAACCTCACCGGCAAAGTGGTGGAGGCGCTAACCGGACACGTCCAATACGCTCAGGCCGGGGACGTCCAGAGCACCCCCAAGGACATCGGTCAGGTCTCCAAGGTCGTCGGCACCGCGACGGTGATCCGCAACGGTGTGCTGATCGAGCTTCACACCGGCGACCGGGTCTATAAGGGCGATGTGGCCCAGGCCGGAGCCAATTCGTCGTGCACCATCGTGTTCATTGACGGATCGGTGTTCGGGCTATCCGCCAATGCGCGGATGGTGCTGAATGATATGGTGTACGATCAGGCCGGAACGTCGAATTCGGCATTGATCAGCCTCGTTCGCGGCACCATCAGCTTCGTCGCCGGCGAGACGGCCAAACACGGCGACATGAAAGTCGAGACCCCGGTTGCGACCATGGGTATCCGCGGCACCGCAGTACTGGTTGAAATCGGTTTCGAAATCCCTTCGGACGGCAAGGGACCGCCGGTGAATTTCCAGGTGCTGGCGGAGCCGGACGGCACCACGGGCTCCTATATCGTTTACAGCAAGTCCGATCCCAGCGTGATCCTCGGCACCATCGACAAAGCGGGCCAAGTCTACAGCGTCTCCGGCAACGGCACCTTTTCGAATCTTCCTTCGTCGGAAATGTCGCAAGTGGCGGCCGCAATCATCCAGCAGGTTTTCACGCAGCGGTTTCAGGGCTATGTCCCGGACAAGCCGGTTGCACCACCAAATGGCTCCGGCGGAGGAGCGGGATCGACGCCGGCGACACCGCCGGACAGTTCGATCCCCAAAAATCCGGCGCCACCGGACACTGGGCCGGTCACCATTCCTATTACTATCAAGGTACCCGCCAGCGAAGGGGGGACCAAAACCGTGACCATTCCGGTCGGTGTCGGCATCGCCGACGTGGCGCCCACACTCACCAAAGCCAGCCTTTCGGTGCTCGAGGGCGGCACGACCCTGCTGAAAGCTTCGGACATCAGCGTTGTCGATCCGGACAGCGCCAGCTTTACATTCACTACGACAACGACCCACGGCAGTTTCCAGATTAACACCGGCGGTAACGTCTGGGTCGTCACCACAACCTTCACCAGCGCGGATCTCGCGGCAGGGCATATCCGTTTTGTAAGTGACGATTCCGGCATCCCGCCGACAGTCTCGCTGGTCGCAAACGACGGCCGATTGAACAGCGCGCCTTTCAGCGTCGCAGTCGACTTTAATAAATCCAGCCTGTCCTCAACGGAAGGCGTCAGTATCAACCTTTCGAAGGACGGGGCGACCGAAGGATTCACCTTTCCGGGCGCCGGGAATGTAACGACGCCGGGCACACCGGAAGATCGGATTGTCCTCGGCTATCAAACAACGGATTCCGTTACGCATGCGCCGGTGACGCACGTACTGAACAGCGCGCCGATGCTGGGAGTTGACGATTTCCACCCGATCGAAACAACGATTAGCGAAGACGGCAGATCGATTGCAACCGCCCTTGACGCGGGCAACAAGATTACGCTGACGCAAACGATTTCCCTCGGCGCGAACGCCAGCTATTTCACCACTACGATTGATGTTTCCAACGGAAATACAACCGGCAGCATTGATGGCGTCCGTTTTCTGCGCAATTTCGATCCGGATCAGGACGTCCAGAAATACGGCGACTATTCAACGTTCAACGACGTTGTCCAAAATCCGACCAAAGATGAACCGTTTGCCATCATATCGGCCAAAGGCGTCGAATCCGGCGTCACCATTTCGATGATCGGTTTTGGTTTGGCGTGGCACGCTTCGGTTTACGGCTTCACCAACACCGATCCATATGCAGACGCCGCATACAACAATCCGGTTGACCCGAACGGCGCGCGCGCCGATTTGTCGCTGACCCTGACCTACGATTTCGCAAGCGTCGCCGCCGGGGATCACCAACAAATCAGCTACATCACGACGACGAATGTCGCCAGTGCCGGCGACGATGCGCTATTTACCACCACTGCCAGCGGCTCCATCGATGGTAAAGACGGTAACGACCTGATCATCGATCTTGGCGGCAGCCACGCCCTGACTGGCGGAGCAGGTTCTGATATTTTTGTATTTGGAGCAGCGGCAGGCCAAGCGACCATCACCGATTTCGCGCCGGGTACAGACAAAATCCAGCTCGTCGGCTTCGACAACACCTTTAATTCCGACAGCACAGCCTCCTTTGATGGATGGCTTTCAGCTCATGCGACCCAAAGCGGTTCGGACGTTCTGATTGATCTTGATCTGGCGCATCCGGGCGCCGACACGGTTCTACTGCAGAATACCTCGCTGGCGAACTTGCAGGATCATCCTGAAAATTTCAGCGTTGAGTTCGTCAACCACGCACCTGCCGTAACGAACGACACGGACTCTGTGGTTGACGGAAAAACCTTTGTCACGGGCAATGTTCTCACGAATGACCATGATCCGGATTTCGAAACATTATCCGTTTCATCTGTTACGGACAGCATAGAATCTCCTACGACTTTCACAGTAGAGGGTCAGTACGGCGAACTCGTCATCGATAAAGCGACAGGCGCCTATACCTACACGATCGGCGTTCACGAGGATCAAGCATCATCCTACGCCGCGCTAGGAGAGGGCGTGACAGCGCAGGATACCTTTCATTACAAGGCATCCGACGGCACTCTTGATTCCAGTAGCGCAGAACTTGCGATTACCGTCACCGGCCACATTCCGCCGCCCCCCGATCAGGCACCTGAGGCTCATGATGATGTCCTCGCGCCTTCGCCTCAAGGCGAAGGCTGGGTAGTAGACGCGGATAACGGCCATTACTATCGCGTCGTCGGCGAAAACGTGAGTTGGCAGGATGCCAAAAGCACCGCGGAAGGAGACGGCGATTACCTTGCCACGATCACGTCCGAGGCGGAACAAAACTTCGTTGCTTCCCTGATTTCAAATGGCAGCGCATGGCTTGGCGGAGAAAGTACGGACAACGCCGAAGGCAATGGTCATTTTTTCTGGGTCACCGGTCCTGAAGCGGGAACCGCGTTTGATTACACGCACTGGGCTGCGGGCGAGCCCAATGGTGACTTTGGCCAGGCGACAAACGTCGAAATTCTTGGGGTAACCGGCAACAACGAATGGAACGACGCGCCCGGCAGCGCCGAAGGGCGTGGTTATGTCGAAGAGACCGGCGGGCGGCCCGCAGATGCGCTTAATCAACACGACGTTCTGACTGTCTCCGCAACCACGCTGCTCGCCAATGATACCGATGCCGACTCGGGCGATCATCTGGCCATCGTTCCGGATAACCTGATCAGCGCTCACGGG
>DASWQB010000075.1:0-1965 GCA_036398335.1 Afipia sp.
GGGGGCGATGCAGTGGAGTGGATTTGACATTCGCTACCCATCCGGCAGCTAGCTCTCAAAGCGAATGTCAAATCCAAACTCCATTGGAAACTTATATTTGCTAATGGTCCTTTGATTCTAACATTCGCAGGAAGACCTGCCGAAACGGGGATGCGAATGTTAGAATCGGACCATTAGCTCGTGCATTGCGGGCTGCACCGCTTTTCTGTACCGCCATGGTCAATCCGCAGCCAAGCGAGAGTAATAAGACCCGGCGAGGAACCACCGTGACGGTTATTGATTTTACCGCCTTCATTGAGCGTCTCGCCACTGCGGCCGGCGAAACCATCCTTCCCTTCTTCCGCACGACGCTGAGCGTCGAGAACAAAAACGCCGGGCGCGATCTCGATCCCGTGACTGAGGCGGACCGTGCCGCCGAGGCGGTGATGCGGCGGATCATCAAAGAGACATTCCCGAAGCACGGCATTGTTGGCGAGGAGTTCGGCGCCGAGCGCGAAGACGCTGAATATGTCTGGGTGCTGGACCCGATCGACGGCACCAAATCGTTCATCGCCGGCATGCCGATCTGGGGAACGTTGATCGCGCTGATGCGTCACGGCGTTCCGGCCTACGGCATGATGCACCAGCCTTACATCGGCGAACGCTTTTCCGGAGACAATGGCGCGGCGGGCTATCGGGGTCCATCAGGGAAACGCAGCCTGTCGGTGCGGCGCTGCGCCTCGCTGGGCGACGCAACCTTGTTCACGACAAGTCCGCGTTTGATGAAAGCGGCGGACCTCACACTGTTTGAGCGCGTGGAAAAGGAGGTGCGGCTGTCGCGCTATGGCGGCGATTGCTACGCCTATTGCATGCTGGCGGCGGGGCATCTCGATCTTGTGATCGAGACCGAGTTGAAGCCTTACGACGTCGCCGCGCTGATACCGATCGTCAATGGCGCCGGCGGCATCATGACCACGTGGGAGGGCGCTCCGGCCCAGTCGGGCGGGCGCATCGTCGCCGCCGGCGACAAGCGCGTGCATGAAGCCGCGCTGAAGTTGCTGCAGGCGCGCCCATCGTGAACATGGAATTCACAACCTCACAGCTGGCGCTTATCGCCGCAGTCTTCCTGCTCGCCGGATTTGTGAAAGGGGTGATCGGACTCGGGCTTCCAACCGTCGCCATCGGCCTGCTCGCAACACGGATGCCCCCGGTCAACGCGATCGCCATCGTCATTTTGCCGGCGATCGTCACCAACATCTGGCAGACCTTTGTCGGACCCTATCTGCGCGACATCCTCAGGCGTCTGTGGCCGCTGCTCGTGGGCTGTTGCATTGGCATCTGGTCGGGCGCCGGCCTGCTGACCGGCGCTTATGCGCCTTATGGCACCATCGTTCTTGGCATCCTGCTGATCATCTATGCGGCTATCGCGCTGACCCGCTTTCAATTTCACGTCCCGCAAAAGAACGAGAAATGGATCGGCGGCGTGTCGGGTTTGCTGTCGGGCCTGATCGCGGCAGCGACCGGCGTGCAGGTCATTCCCTCAATGCCGTTCCTGCAAGCCATCGGCATGGAGCGCGATGAACTGATTCAGGCGCTCGGGGTATTCTTCACCACGGCAACCGTGGCGATGGCATTTAACCTGACGAACGCCGGGCTTCTGGGCGTCGCTGTCGCCCTGCCCGGCGGCATCGCGCTCATCACGGCGTTTGCCGGGATGTATCTCGGCCAGATCTTGCGCGCGCGCATGGATCCGGAAACGTTTCGACGCTGGTTCCTGATCGCGATGATCCTGCTCGGGATTTATCTCGCCGTGGACAAGCTGATCCAGCTTCATTTCATTTGAAGCGGAGCTGATTCAAACAAAGTTTACTTGAACAGCGGCGTGCCCGGCACGAAGGCGTCGAACGCCGCCCAGAACTGCCCGCGATAACGGTCCTGCTCCTGCAGGATTTCGTGCTTCGAGCCGGCGATGACCAGATGCGAGCC
>DASWQB010000076.1:0-4720 GCA_036398335.1 Afipia sp.
AATCGGCCGCCCCCATCGCTGCCGCGGACGCGGCCGGCAGCCATATCTCCGCAGTCGTTCCTCCGTGCGGCTTGCTTTTAAGTACGAAACGTCCGCCGAACTGCTCGGCAAGGCCGTGCACCATCGACAGACCGAGGCCGGTGCCCTTGCCCACGCCCTTGGTGGTGAAGAATGGTTCCGCCGCACGCGCCAGCGTGGTTTCGTCCATGCCCTCGCCGGTGTCGGTGACGGACAGGCAGACATATTGCCCGCCGCGAATACCGCTCGCTTTGTCATCGGTGACGGTTTCGTCGCGCGCGGAAATCGTCACGCTCCCGCCGGAGGGCATCGCGTCCCGCGAATTGACGGCCAGATTGAGCAACGCCATTTCCAGCTGGTTGGCATCGGCGCGCACCGCCGAAAGTGTGGGCGGGAAGCGGGTCTCCAGCGTGACCATCGGGCCGAGCGAACTCTGCATCAGATCGCCGATATCGCCCACGAGGACCTTCAGGTCGAGCGCCTGAATTTCAAGCTCCTGCCTCCTGGCGAAAGCCAGCATCCGCTGCGTCAGCGTCGCGCCCCTCTGCGCGCCGCGTATCGCGTTCTGGATCAGCGGAGTGATTTTGGGATCGTCCGGCAGACGCTTGCGGACGAGTTCCAGGCTGCCGAGGATCGCCATCAGAAGATTATTGAAATCGTGGGCGACGCCGCCGGTGAGCTGGCCGATCGCCTCCATCTTCTGCGCCTGATAAAGCACCTCGCGCGTCCGCTCCAGCGCAAGCTGCGCCTCCCTGCGTTCGGTCAGATCGCGTGTGATCTTGGCATATCCGACGATTTCGCCGGTTGGACTGCGGATCGGGTCGACCATGACGTCGGCCCAGAAGCGGCTGCCGTCCTTGCGGACGCGCCAGCCCTCACCGGCATGGCGGCCATGGGTCAGCGCGTTCAGAAGGGCCCTTTCGGGCATGCCGGTCTTGCGGTCTTCATCGGTATAGAATTTGGAGAAATGGCTGCCGACGATTTCGCTGGCGGCATATCCCTTCAGGCGTTCGGCTCCGGGATTCCAACTGGTGATGATGCCCTTTGGATCGAGCATGTAAATGGCGTAGTCCGTCACCGCCTCGATCAGCAGGCGGTATCGCCCTTCGTCGGTCAGAGAGGCCTCGAACCGGTCGTTAGTCTTCATAAATCGGCCTTCCAGCCCGGCCAGTAGAAGCGAAAGCCGCCCTCAGCCTGAAATGTGGTCACAATTGTGCAATGTGTAACGATCAAGCACGAAAAAGGTTGCTTGCTGGAGCGGGTGAAGGGAATCGAACCCTCGTATTCAGCTTGGAAGGCTGCTGCTCTACCATTGAGCTACACCCGCGTCGGGCCTGAACTAGCACGGCGATCCACCGCCCTCAACAATAACGGCAAAAAAAGCCGGCCCGGCCAGGATTAACGTTTGGCGGCAGATGGCTTAGTCAATGTCCTTCATGTCGCCCCGGTATGAGGTCAGGCGGGAGATGAACGCCAGCATCAGCCCGATGCCCGCCAGCGAAAATCCCATCGTGAAGATCTTCGAGATGGCTGCGGTCGGCGCCAGATTTGCATCGCCCACGGTGGTGAGGGACACCACGCTGAAATAGGCCGCATCGAGCCACGACCAGCCCTCGACCCACCTGAAAAAGACCGTTCCAAACGCCACCGCCGCCAACAGCAGGAAACCGATAGCCCTGAATTCCGGATCGCGCAGGCCGCGCCGAAAGCCGAGAACCAATTCAAGCAAACCCGTCAGCAGCGATTTCATGCCTGTTCCCTCAATGACGTTCGACAGCGAACTGGAAAATTCCATACCCATGTTGCAAATCTTGTTGACTTATAGCGCGACCTTTTGCATGCCGCGCCAGCTTTACGGACACGTCGCGCGGACGTAGCCTCATGGCATGACGATGCTGTCGACCATCAGGGCGGGAATCGAGGACCACCTTCTCTGGGTGCTGCCCCTGGTCGCCGCCGTGACCTTCGCCGAATATCGCTGGCCCGCCGGGCAGCAGCCGAGCCTGCCCGCCCGCATCGGCAATATCCTCATGGTGGTGCTGGTCACCGGCCTCACCATCGCTCTGCTCAACCCGCTGGCCGGTCCCATCCAGGGCTGGATGACCCGCAACGGCCTTGTCGGTTTGATCTTCGAGGAATGGCGGCCGCAGACAACGATCGAGCTGATCGGCGCGACGCTGATCTATGCGTTCGTCTGGGATTTTTTCCAATACTGGTTTCACCGCGCCGAACACACCTTCGCGTTCTTGTGGCCGGTGCATGCGCTCCACCACGACGAGGAAAACGTCAACTGCACGACGTCGCAGCGCAACACCTTCTGGTCCAGCGTGATGCACTTCTTTCTGGTGGCGATCCCCACGCTGATCGTCTGCGGCTTTCAGCTTCTTCCCATTATGGGATCGTATCTGCTGTTCAAGGTGTACAGCTTCTTCAACCACGCCAATGTCCGCCTCGATCTCGGCCCGCTGACGCCGGTGATTTCCGGCCCGCAATGGCACCGCCTGCATCACGGCCGAGACGAGCAGTACTACAACACGAACTACGCCGCGTTCTTTCCGATCTTCGATATCGTCTTCGGCACCTACCGGCGGCCGCAGCGCGGCGAATATCCCCTCACCGGACTGTCAGACCGCCCGCAGGCGCCGCTGACGCTGAAATGCCTGCTCGCCGATATTTTCGGAATCAGAAGCGGCGGCGCGGTCGCGCCGGGCGCTGCGCGAACCGCCAGCCCTGAACAGCCGCCCGAACTTACCGAACGCGCGGCCTAGGACGAGTCCTTCAAGCTTTCGAGTGGTCCGTCACGGGATGATCCGGCTCATCCTTTCCGCCGAACATGGTCTTGACGCGCTCACGCATGGTCTGAACGGCGACATAAAGCATCGGAATAAGGAAAATGCCGATCGAGCTTGCTGCCAGCATGCCGCCGAAAACGGCCGTACCCACTGCCCTGCGGCTCAATTCCGCCGCGCCGGCGGCGAAGACAAGCGGCACGAGACCGAGAATAAAGGCGATCGACGTCATCATCACCGCGCGGAATCGCATCTGCGCGCCCAGCGCGGCAGCTTCCTGGATTCCCTTTCCTGCTTCGCGCTGCTCCTTGGCGAACTCCACGATCAGAATGCCGTTCTTGGCAGCGAGCGCAATCAGCACCACGAGTCCGATCTGGCCGTAGAGATCGAGATTGAGGCCTGAGATCCAGATGCCGAAAAATGAGCCAAGCACGCCGATGACGACGGACAGCAGAACCGGGATTGGAATCGCCCAACTCTCGTAGAGCGCTACGAGGAACAAATAAGCGAACAGCACCGCAAGTGCGAGAACAATGCCAGTTTGGCCGGAGGCCTGCTGTTCCTGAAATGCTGTTCCGGTCCACTCAAAGCCGTATCCGGACGGCAATGTCGTATTCGACAACTCTGCCATCGCCTGGATCGCGGTGCCAGAGGATACCCCGGGCGCGGGACTGCCGTTGACCGTCACCGCGCGGTAATTGTTGTAGCGCGTGATAACCTGAGGACCGGTCACGATCTTCAAGCTCGCAATCGAGCGCATCGGGACCATATCCCCGGTGCTGTTGCGCACGTAAATTTTCCAAATGTCGGGGATGTCGTCGCGATTCTCCGGCAGGCCCTGGACGTTGACCTGCCATGTTCGTCCGAAGAGATTGAAGTTGTTGACGTAGAAACCACCAAGCGTCGTCTGCAACGAGGTAAACACGTCGTTCATGTTCAGGCCCAGCGCCTGCGCCTTCGAACGATCGATGTCGAGATAGAGCGAGGGATTGGTCGCGGTGAATGTCGAGAAAACGCGTGACAATTGAGGATTGCGATTAGCCGCGCCAATCAGGCCGTTCATGACGCTGCCAAGCTCGACCGGGTTTTGTCCTTCAAGCGCCTCGAGCACGTATTCGAAACCGCCGCTGGTCGAAAGACCGATGATGGGCGGCAGGTTGAACGGCAGGACGTTGGCCTGCCTGATTTGCGAGCCCCCGCCATAAACCTTTCTGATAAGTGCCTGGGCCGAATCCGCGGCCGCCGTGCGATCCGCGAATGGCTTGAGACGGACAACCATGAAGGCCGCGTTCGGTTGGTTGCCTCCATCGAGCAGCGAGAAGCCGATAATCGAGAGCGTGTGCTCGACGGCAGGCATCGTTTTCAGCAACGCCTCGACCTGCTTGGCCGCTTCGCTGGAACGGGCCACCGAGGCACCATCAGGCAATTGCAGCGCGATAAAGAAGGCGCCCTGATCCTCTTCGGGCAAAAAGCCGGTGGGTGTCACCTTCGACATTCCGAAAACGCCGACCGCGAACAGCGCCACCAGCGCGAGCGAAATCACCGCCATGCGAATAAGCCTGCGGACAAGACTCGTATAACGGTCGCGCACCCAATCGATGCCGCCGAGGACACGACCGAGAATGCCGTGCCGTGGTCCCGTATGCCGCAGGAACACCGCGCAAAGCGCGGGCGAAAGCGTCAGCGCGTTCAGGGCAGAGATCATCATCGCGCAACTGATCGTCACCGCGAACTGGCGGAATAAGGTGCCGGAAATTCCAGGGATAAACGCAATGGGCACGAACACCGAGAGCAGCACCAGCGTGATCGCGATAATCGGCGCTGTAATCTGCTGCATCGCTTTCTTGGTGGCGTCCGCCGGCGAAAGATCAGGTTCCTCTTCCATGACGCGTTCGACGTTCTCGACCACCACG
>DASWQB010000077.1:0-2074 GCA_036398335.1 Afipia sp.
CGCATCGTGGCCAACGACAAGGCAGCGCTCGGCGACGGCGTGAACCAGATGCAAGTCGCCTATAGCGACATGACGGCTGCCGACGATGGCTTGCGCAAGTTTCAGTTCACCGAGGCTCACGCAGGCTTCCTCGCCGCGCAAAGCACCTACGCTACGTTCCGCGCGATCGGCATCGCCGGAATCGTTTTCGGACTGGCAGCCGCGCTGTTCTCGTACCTGATGCTCAGCCGTGCAATTACCCGGCCGCTGGCCGATGCGCTCGAGCATTTCGACGAGATCGCCGCGGGCAATCTGCGCCGCCCGGTTGCGGTGACCTCGCACGATGAAATGGGTCTCCTGCTCTCGGGTATCGCGAAGATGCAGCACAGCCTGATCGACACCGTGCGGTCGGTGCGCGGCGGCAGCGAATCGATCGCGACGGCCACGCGCCAGATCGCCGCGGGCAACCTCGATCTGTCCTCGCGTACCGAAGAGCAGGCCTCGGCCTTGCAGGAAACCGCATCGAGCATGGAAGAACTGACCAGCACGGTGAAGCACAACGCCGACAATGCGCGTCAGGCGAGCGCGCTGGCGGCGAACGCATCATCGATCGCCAATCGCGGCAACGCCGTGGTCGGCCAGGTCATCGGCACGATGGGCGAAATCAACCACAGCTCCACGAAGATCGCCGACATCATCTCGATCATCGAAGGCATTGCTTTCCAGACCAACATCCTTGCGCTCAATGCCGCGGTTGAAGCGGCTCGCGCCGGCGAAGAGGGGCGCGGCTTTGCGGTGGTGGCGGCAGAGGTGCGCAGTCTCGCGCAGCGCTCATCGTCGGCGGCCAAGGAGATCAAGGAGTTGATCGACACTTCGGTGGAGCGGGTGCAATCCGGCTCGACACTCGTCGAAGAGGCGGGCCGCACGATGACCGAGATCATCGATGCCGTGCGGCGTGTCAGCGACATCATGGGCGAGATCGCCGTAGCCTCGGAGGAACAGAGCAACGGTATCGACCAGGTGGCGCGCGCGGTCACGCAGATGGACGAAGCGACGCAGCAGAATGCGGCGCTGGTCGAGGAAGCGGCGGCGGCGGCCCAATCGCTTGAAGATCAGGCCGGCAAGCTGCGTGCCGCGGTCAGCGTGTTCCAGCTTGAAGAAGCTGGCAGACCGTCCGGAACGCCGATGTTACGCGGTGGGTCCCCACATGAGGGACGATTGCCGGCACTCGTACTGGAGTAAGCGGTAGCCGCGGCGGCCCGGGGCTTTTTGCCGGGCCGCTGATCTCGTGCCGTGTCCTCACGGAGTCGCGGATCAGCTGGCAAACATCAACTGACAAACGGGAACTTGCTGTGTCGCGCCTGTGCGAGCATCGAGACCGTGATCTTGCGCACTTCGAGTTTGCTCTGTGTGATGTGCGCGCGCAGCAGGATGCCGGCTTCGGCGAGCTTGCCGCGCTCGATCAGGGTGAGCATCGTCGCGTGTTCGTCGTAGGTGGCATCGGTGCGGTGCGGCTTCAGGAAGTCGAGCCGCCGCACGATGCGGATGCGTTCGGTGACTTCGTTATGCACGCGCAGCATTTCCGCGTTGCCGGTCGACGCTACGAGGCTGCGATGAAAGTCTTCGTCGAGCCGGAACATACACGCGGGATCGCTTTCGCGCGCTTGCGGCGCGACGCACCAGATCGCCTTCAAGGCATCGATTGCACGATGCGGCGGCGATACATTCGCGACGCGCTCGATGGCCGCGAGTTCCAGCACGATGCGCAGGTCGTACAGCTGGTCGAGCTGTTCGAAATTGATGTCGCGCACTTTCCATCCGCGCCGGAAACCCACCTCCAGATAGCCCTCGCGTAGCATGCGGAACAGCGCATCGCGCATGGGCGTGCGCGATACGCCGTAGTGCTGCGCGATATCGGTTTCGGAGAAACGGTCACCCGGAAACAGCCGGAAGTCGAAGACGTCCTGCTTGAGCTGCTGGTACACCTGCTCGGCTAGCGGATTCGCGCCATACACGGCTCTCGCCGCGCCAGCATCGGGCGTGTCCTTCGCCGCACCAGCGTCGGCGGTATCGGGTGTGTCCTTTGCCGTGCCAG
>DASWQB010000078.1:0-3600 GCA_036398335.1 Afipia sp.
CCAGGACCCGGACAAGGTGAAAAGCGTCGATCTCGATCCTGTCGAAGTCGTGGGGCGCATCGAGACCGCGGGCGCATGGATGGTGCTCAAGCGCATCGAAAAATCGCCAGAGTACCGCACGATCCTCGAAGACACGCTGGCGTCGGTCGCCCGTGCGCGCGGATTCAAAAGTCTTGGCGATGCCGGATTCTCGCAGATCGAGGGCTTCCTGTTTGTCTCCTCGCCGAATTCGACGACGCCGTTCCACATGGACGCCGAGGATAATTTCTTCGTGCAAATCCATGGCGACAAAGTTTTCGCGGTCTACGACAACCGTGACGGCGCCATCGCCGACGAGGCGCAGGTCGAACACTCAATCACCAAGCACCGCAACGTGCCTTACAATGATGGTTTCAAGCCGCGCGGCACCGAATTCCATTTGTCCGGTGGCGAGGGATGTTACGTGCCCTATCTGTGGCCGCATTGGGTGAAGACCGCGGGCTCCTATTCGATTTCGATGGCGATCACCTGGAAAACCGAAGACGTCAAGCGCCAGAACGATCTGCATTTCTTCAATTCGATGCTGCGCAGCCTCAAGCTGCCGCAGGCCGCGCCGGGCAAGAACCCGGCTTGGGACGGCGTCAAGCTGGCAGCGTTTCGCAGCGTGCGCGGCGCGGTCGAGCCGCTTCGCGCCTCGCAAACCATGCGCCGGATCCTGCGCCGCATCGCGCTCGGCAAGAACGCGAATTATTATCTGAAGAAGGCGTAATTTCTTCGTCATGCCCGGGCTTGACCCGGGCTTCCATCTTTTCCAGCGAGATTTTTCGAAGAACCAGCGAGATTTTTCGAAGAAGATGGATTGCCGGGTCAAGCCCGACAATGACAACCATAAACCATTTCAGGCTGTCTTCATCCCATTCATCTCCGCCGCCACCTGCCGGATCGCAGCCGCGAGCTGCTCGGCCGGTTGCGCGCCAGACAGCGCGTATTTGTTCGCCAGCACGAAAGTCGGCACGCCGCTGATGCCCTTTTCGGATGCGTCATTGGCCTGCCCGGTGATGACATCCACGTCTTCATCGGTGGCAAGGCGCCTTCGCACATCATCAGCGTCGAGACCGGTATCGGCCGCTGCCTGCACCAGCACGTCGATGTCGGTGAGATCGCCGCCGTCGCGGAAATAAAGCTCCATCAGTCTTTGCTTCATCTCCCCCGATTTGCCGCCATTTCGGGGCAGGCTGCCTGAAGTTGCCTGCTGTTTATCCGCCCAATGAATCAGGCGGTGACTGTCGATGGTGTTGGGCTGACGCTTCACAAGGTCATTGTTGTATTGCAGCCCTTCTTCCTGCGCGGCATGCACGACGCGGCCAGCGATATTTCTGTAGGCCTCGACCGACCCGAATTTCTTTGTCAGATAGTCGTCGCGTGAAATGCCCTCGCGTGGCACCCACGGATTGAGGAAGAACGGCCGCCAGCGCACCTCAAGCGGCACGTCCGGCACAAGCTGCAGGGCGCGCTCAAGGCGATGCTTGCCGATATAGCACCATGGGCACACAACGTCGGAAACGACATCGATCTGGAGCGGCTTTGCTGTCATGGAGCGTTCCTCGCGCGAAGTCTGCCAGAGATAGGCGCGGCACCGGGACAGAACAAGGCAATCGCGCCCGCACCTCCCCCGCGCAGGCCGCCACGATGCTTGCTGCGGCGCAAATTGTTGGAAGTCATCCACAGCGGGGAGCCATCTCCAGCCCCGCCGGCCCTTGCCACATCGCAACCCGGTGCGTTTCAATCGCCTGCCGCGGTCATGCGGTATTCAGGTTCATTCTTTTCGTCTTGGGGGACATGTCATGAATCTCAGCGCACCGACACTTCCGGTCTTTCTCGTGTCGATCGTCCTGGCCGTTCTGGCCGTGCTGGTCGTCTATGCGGGCATCAAAATTCCCGTCATCACCGGCAACGCATTTCTCACGCTGCTGGTCGGCTATGTCGTTCTGCTCGCTGGTAATCTGTTCAAGGGGGTCTGACCCAGACCTGACGGGTAGCAGCCGAAAAACTGCTACCGCTGATCCGATGAAGCTTGGCTCGCAGGAGCCGGGCTTGCCGGCTGATCGGGACGATTCACCAGAAATTTTGTCCGCGCCGCCTTGGTTTTTGTCGGCTTGCCGGTGCCACGGGCATGCGCATTCGCCGGCTTACCCTTGGCGAGGGTCTTTTTCGCTGTTTGCTTCGTTATTTGCTTTGTTATTTCCTTGGCCGCCTTTTTGGCGGCTTTCTTTTCGGCCTTCAGCTTCAGCCGCTGCTTTTCAGCCCTCGCCTCGGCACGTTGCTTCTTGCGCTTCTTCTCGCAGGCATCGCACTTGCAGCCGATGGGCTTGAGGAAAATCTTGAAGTAGTCAGTGCCGTAATCGTAATTGATCTCATCGCCCGGCGCGATGTTCTTGATGGCACGGATCACGACCCTGCGCTTGCGCGCGCTGACGTCGGATTCGGCGTTCGGCTTGCAGGCATGGTTGATATAGCGGGCGATGTTCTTGCGGACCGAGCCGTCGATGGTCCAGCGGTTGTTGATCTCGAACAGGTATTTGTTGTCGACCGCGTCATCCTTCTTCTTTTTCGAATCCAGAAGCGGTCCGAAATAGCGGATGATCTTGCTGCCCTTCTTGATCGGCTTGGTGGCGAACAGGCCGAGACCCGTCTTGGAGCGTCCGATACGGTAGGGTTTCTTCGGCGAAATGACAGGCATGACAGACTGAACAACACAAAAAGAGCGACCGGCTTTTCTATTAAGACGATTCCGCTGCGAATGTCATGTCTTTCGCATGGCCATAACGCCGCCGGGTGCGCGTCATCCCCATCTAAACCGGCAAACCCGCTCCTCGATCCATCAAATGGCGATTATTTATAAGCTCATTCCGCCAGTTGAGCGACCTGCTCGGGACGTCCGCGCAGGGTCAAAAGGCTCAGCCCAAGCGCGCAGCAGGCGCACAGCGCGATGATGGTGACCATCGGATAGGCCGTGCCGTCGAAGAAGAAGCTGGCGACCGCCACGACCACGCCACCCGACAGCATCTGCAAGGTTCCCGCGAGCGAGGACGCCATGCCCGCGATCGGGCCGTGATCGTCCATCGCCAGCACCATGCTGGAGGGGATCACGAGGCCGAGCGAGGCAAAGCTCAGGAACAACAGCACCATCAGCACCGGCAGGCTGCTGAACCCCGCGCTTGTGACGAGGAACAGGATGACCGCGAAAAGCGCATAGAGCGAGGCGGCCACTTTCACCATCCGCGCCATGCCGAAGCGTAATCCCAGCGCGGCGGCGAATTGCGACGCCCCGATGAAGCCGACAGCGTTCACCGAAAAGCCGAGGCTGTATTGGGTGGGCGTCAGGCCGAAATGGTTGATGTAGATAAAGGATGAGCTGGCGAGGAAGGCGAAAAAGCTCGCCATGCCGAAGCCGCCGATGAACACCAGCCCGAGAAAACGCGGGTTGGTGAGAAGCCGCCCGAAGCTGCCGAAAATGTGGCTGGCACTGGCCTTGAGCCGATTCTCCGGCAGCCGCGTTTCGGGCAGGAAGGCCGCGATCAGCACGGCGGCCAGCACTGCGGCCACGGCGACAGCGACAAA
>DASWQB010000079.1:0-10694 GCA_036398335.1 Afipia sp.
GGAGGCAAAAAAATGAACGGCGAATGTTCATGCAGATGTCGATTTCATCCAAGCCATTTCATCCAAGCCATATCCAAGCCATATCCAAGCCATATCCAAGCCGATTGCGGTCGCGCCTTCGTTCATTCAGAAAAAAGTGGATTAAGGCGCGGATCAAAGATCGTGCCGGTATCGGGTTGCGACGTAAAGATCACATGAACGGAAATCCACCGCGCATCGGTTCGTGACGTCCTTGTGCTAAAAAATGATACGGCGTTTAATTCCCTTTTTTAAGAAACAGGTTTTTGGGGGGGATTCGCGCATGCGTTCGGTTGCAGTTTGGGGCGGGATCATTTGTGCGGTAAGCGTGGCAGCAGGCTCTGCGCAGGCGGAGCAGCCGACCATCGAAGTCTTGATGAAAAAGATCGATGCTTTGCAGCGGCGTCTGGATGAGGTGGAGGGCCGCGAGCGCGCCGCGAAATCCACCGCCAGGCTCGCAGCAAAGCCCGCTGCGGCCGCGCCTTATAAGTCGGCGGCAGCGCCTGCCGCGCCAGCCAACGCAAATCCCGTCGCCATCGCGGCATTGCCGCCATCCACCGTTGCGGCGCAGCAGGCTACCGCCAACTCAATTCCGGGCCTGCTTGCGCCGGAGCCGATGGGCTCGCAATTCGAAGACGCGCTGCGTTCGGACTTGCCGGGACTTTCGCTCCGCATTCCCGGCACCGCGAGCGAGGTGCGCGTCTACGGTTTTGCAAAGGCCTCCGGTTACACGGATTTGAACGGCCGCAATCAGAATAACGCACCGGCGGTATCCGGGATTCCGCTCAAGGGAAGTCCTGCCGATTTGCAGGGCGGCGACACAGGTATGACCGCCCGGTTCAGCCGTATCGGTCTAGATACGCGCACGCTCACAAGCATGGGCACTCTCGAAACCCGTGTCGAAGGCGATTTCGGCGGCGGTCCTGCTGCGTCCAACAACATGGTCTTCCGTCTCCGGCAGGCGTGGGGCGAACTGGGCACCGATTCTTTCCGCGTGCTTGTCGGTCAGGCCAACAGCCTTTGGAACGAAGGCATGTACGAGACGCTGAACGACTCGACCAATCTCAACCAGTCCTTCGTGCGTCAGGCGCAGGTGCGCCTGACCGGACGCTTGGCGCCGGGATGGACCGGAATGATTTCATTGGAAGCACCGGAGACACAAGCCGTATCGGCGAACGGTTTTTTCAATCCGGAAAATAATTTCAATGGCGGCGCGAGCCCGGCCTTCAACGCGTTACCCGATCTTCTCGGCCGCGTGAACTATCGTTACGAGGGACTGGAATTCGACACGCGCGGACTTGTGCGCGATCTCAATATCCGCGCCGCCGGTACGGCGCTGGCTCCAGCATTCACGCAGAACAAGAATACGGTCGGCTGGGGTGTCGCAAGCCATGTGCGTTTCCCGATGCGATGGTTGTCGGGAAGCTTCGGCGCCGATCAGTTCATCGCCATGGCCTATTATGGACAAGGTATAGGCCGTTATTTCGCCGGCAATTCCGGTGGACAGGACTTGCTGACGAATATCGGCCTGCCGAGCGCAACACTCGATTTTGCTCAGGATGCGCTGCCCACTTACGGCGGGACCGTTGCCTATCGCCGTTTCTGGGCGCCCGAATTGCGCAGCAACTTTGCGTATTCCTACGCCAAGCAGGATTACCCGTCCTACGCGCTCCAGTTCACGCCGGCCTCGGCGCAGGCGCTTGCGCTGAACGGCGAGATGCAGCAAGCGATCGCGAACCTGATCTGGAGTCCTTATGCGACGGCCCGCAACGGGACGGTGGATACCGGTTGGCTCGATGTCGGTCTCGAGTACATCTACTCTAAACGCAACGTGTTCGGTGGTGCCGCCGCGACCGGTACGGCGGGTGAAGGCTACGGCGTCGCCAATCGCATCACGGCTGCTGCTGTTGTTCGCTTCTAAGGTTGACGTGAAAACAGGCATGCTTATTCAGGATGCAATGAGTGTACGATATGAGCTATGAATGAGGCGACGTGACAGCCGGTCACGTCGTTTCATTCACGTCGTTTGATCATTGATCATTGATCGGGCGATGGCGCCGCGAAGTCTTGTACCGCTACTCTGGAATGGCTTGCCGGAGGAGATGACTGATTGGCAACGCGATATTGGTCGCGATTGTTGAACAATCAGATCCCTCCAATTTGCAGGGTGTGCAATGCGGTGCCGCGCTCGCTTCGATCACCTTTAATGTTCGCATCCTTGCAATGAGTTTTACGCAGGTGCTAAAGTTTCATTCAAGCAAGAAGCGTTGTTTTTTAATCGACTTTCACGGATGTCAATTATCTGTCGGGTTGGTGCCGAACGCATGGAATGAATGAACAGACGGTGCGCTGTAATCTTTGCGTCACGATTTTTGCGTCACTGTCAGAGGGATCTCTGTCAAAGCGGGGCGACATCCTTCGGAAAAACACCGGCTTGACCTGTAAAATCAGTTCATTCCGCAAGCTCGTGTTCAGGCAAATCACGCAATCGGAAAACTGGAAATTTCAGGCGGTAAAAAACCTGAATTCGTTTGGTTAGGGGTCATTGATGAACAAGAAGACCGGTATCGAAGAGTCGGACGACTACACATACGTCTCGACGGGACATCTGCCGCCGGGCGAACAGGTCGTGCAGCTCGTGAACGCGGCGCACGCGCGTTACAAGTCCGATACCGACGGCAAGAATTCGCAGGTTTATCCTGCGCTCGCGCGCGTCCCCAGCGATCTTTTCGGTATCTGCGTCGTCGGCACTAATGGCGCGGTGCATTCGGTCGGCGATGCCGAGCATGAATTCTCGATCATGAGCGTGTCAAAGCCCTTCGTGTTCGCTCTGGTCTGTCAGGAGATCGGCGCGCAGGAAGCGCGCAAGAAGCTCGGGGCGAATGCCACGGGCTATGCGTTCAATTCGCTGGCGGCGGTGGAGCGAAGCGCCGACGGCCTCACCAATCCGATGGTAAACGCGGGCGCGATCGCCACGACCAGCCTCGTGCCGGGCGACACTGCCGATGCAAAGTGGAATTTCATCTACGAGGGGCTCTCGAAATTCGCGGGCCGGCGCCTGCCGCTGAATGAGGAGGTCTATGCGTCGGCCACGGCGACCAATTTCCGCAACCAGAGCATCGCGCGCCTGCTGCAAAGCGTGAACAGGATTTATTTCGATCCCGCCGAGGCAACCGATCTGTACACACGGCAGTGCTCGCTGAATGTCAGCGCAAAAGATCTTGCCGTGATGGGAGCAACGCTCGCCGACGGCGGCATCAACCCGATCACCAAGCAGAGAGTCGTCGACCCGACGGTCTGTCACTATGCGCTGGCCGTGATGACGACGGCCGGTCTCTATGAAACATCCGGAGACTGGCTCTACGACATCGGCCTGCCGGGCAAGAGCGGAATTGGCGGCGGCATCGTCACCGTCTCGCCGGGCAAGGGCGGTCTTGGCACGTTCGCGCCGCCGCTCGATGCGGCGGGCAACAGCGTCAAGGGGCAGCTCGTCGCGAAATACCTGTCGCATCATCTCGGCATGGATTTGTTCGTATCGAAGCCGGAAGAGTAATCGCGCGGCAATTTGTTGTTACGGTCTGGCCTTGCGCCATCCGGCATCGACTTGAAATTATTCATAACAGGGGCATCACGACATGACGACAATATCCGCAACCGGCAGCCAGCCGACAAGTGAAGTGAAGGAATCATGGGTCCCCATGATCACCATCGCCTTGGGTCAGATGTTGATGTCGTTCAACGTCGCATCGCTGCCCGTGGCGATGGGCGGAATGGTCAAGAGCTTCAACGTTCCGCCGACCACGGTGGCAACCGGCATCGTGATGTATTCGATGCTTGTCGCCGGCTTCGTGATGCTCGGTGCCAAGCTCAACCAGCGCTTCGGCGCGGTGAAGGTGTTCCGCACCGTCGTCTTCCTGTTCGGTATCGCGCAGGTGGTGATGACGTTCAGCCCTACCGCGACCTTCATGATTCTGGCGCAAGGTCTGTCCGGCGCGGCCGGTGCGGCGCTGGTGCCGTCTCTGGTGGCGCTGATCGCGGAAAATTATCGCGGCACGCAGCAGGCGACCGCGCTCGGCGCGCTGGGATCGGCGCGCGCGGGCGCCGGTGTCGCGGCGTTTCTGATCGGCGGCATTCTTGGAACACTCATCGGATGGCGTCCTGCGTTCGGAATTCTGATCGTGATGTCGGCGATCGTTTTCCTGCTGAGCTTCCGTCTCAAGCCGGATCAGGGCCGGCCTGAAGTCAAGATCGATCTTGTCGGCGTCCTTCTCGCCGCATCGGCCATCGTTCTGATCAGCTTCGGCTTCAACAACCTCAATCGCTGGGGGCTTGGGCTGGCGACGCCGAACGCGCCGTTCGATATCGTGGGCATGTCTCCCGCGCCAGCGATGATCGTGATCGGCATCGTGCTCGGTCAGGCGTTCCTGATGTGGACGCATCGTCGTCAGGCCGCCGGAGGCACTCCGCTGCTGGCTCTTGAAGTCATCGACTCGCCGCTGGAGCGTGCGGCGGTCTATGCCATGTTCGCCGTTGTCGCGCTGGAGGCGATGCTGAACTTCTCGGTGCCGCTGTACATCCAGATCGTGCAGGGGCAATCGCCGATCGCAACCGCCATTGCCATGCTGCCGTTCAACCTCACGGTGTTCTTCGCCGCGATGCTGATCGTGCGTTTCTACAAGCGTTGGACCCCGCGGCAGATCGGGCGTTACGGCTTTATCCTCTGCACGGTCGGGCTGCTGTGGCTGGCCTTTGTCGTGCACAATGACTGGAGCGCGGTTCCGGTCCTGCTTGGCCTTTTCATCTTCGGCGTGGGTCAGGGTTCGCTGGTGACGTTGCTGTTCAACGTGCTCGTGACGGCTTCGCCGAAGGAATTGGCGGGCGATGTCGGCTCGCTTCGCGGGACCACCAACAATCTCGCGGCGGCGGTGGGAACGGCCGTGGCGGGCGCGTTGCTGGTCGGCTTGCTGAGCGCGACCGTGCTGCGCGGCATTGCATCGAATCCGGTGTTGCCGCCTGCGATCCAGTCCGAACTCAATCTCGACAACATCAACTTCATCAGTAACGATCGGCTGAAGACCGTTCTGGAAGGAACCTCCGCCACTCCGGCTCAGGTTGTCGAGGCGGTTCGCGTCAACACCGAATCCCGCCTGCAGGCCTTGAAGATCGGCCTTCTGATCATGGCAGGCGTTGCGTTGCTGGCCATCTTCCCCGCCGGGCAGCTTCCCAACTACATTCCGGGCGAGATGCCGGATCCGTCGCCGAAGCCGCGCGGAAGGAAAGACTAAACCCGAAGGCACTTCTTCGATTGAGAAAAGCGGCGCCGCAAAGCGCCGCTTTTTTACTGTGGACGTTCATGCACATTGTCGTGAAACGGTTCCATGTCATCGCGGGTGGACGCCGGCTCACTCTCTGTCCTATCAAGAGTCGAACAGGGAGGCTGCTGCATGAAAATCGATTTGTCTGGAACCACCGCGCTTGTAACCGGCTCGACCGGCGGCATCGGTCACGCGATTGCCAAAGGTCTTGCGGGGGCGGGGGCCAGCGTGATCGTCAACGGACGCACACAGGCCAAGGTGGACGCCGCGATCTCATCGATCGGAACGTTCGCGCCATCGGCCAAAGTGCGCGGTGTCGCCGCCGATGTATCCACAGCCGAGGGCTGCGCCGCGCTGGTGAAGTCGGTGCCCGAGGTTGATATTCTCATCAACAACGCGGGCATCTTCGAGCCGAAGGATTTCTTCGATATTCCCGACGAGGACTGGGCGCGCTTCTTCGACGTCAACGTGATGTCCGGCGTGCGGCTGTCGCGCGCTTATCTCAAGGGCATGCTCAAGCGCAATTGGGGCCGCGTTGTTTTCATCTCGTCCGAATCGGGACTGATGATTCCCAAGGAAATGATCCACTACGGCATGACCAAAACCGCGCAGCTCTCGATCTCGCGCGGCCTTGCCGAACTGACCAAGGGCAGCAATGTCACGGTGAATTCGGTGATGCCGGGTCCTACGATGTCGGAAGGCGTCGAGACCTTCGTGAAGGACCTTGCCAAGCAGAACGGCCAGTCGGTCGAGCAGGCGGCCGCGAACTTCATCAAGCAGCACCGGCCGTCGTCTCTGATCCAGCGCTTCGCCACGGTGGAGGAGATCGCCAATATGGTGGTCTATGTATCTTCGCGCGAGGCGGCGGTCACCAACGGCGCGGCGCTCCGCGCCGAAGGTGGACTGGTTCAGACGATTGCGTGAGATAGTTACTTTCTGTCGTCCCCGCATAGGCGGGGACCCAAAAATAATATTAATGCTTGCCGGACGATGACATGGTTTTAGGTCGTGGCGGTGACTCGCTGTGGCTGGGTCCCCGCCTTCGCGGGGACGACCACTGATTTTATCCTACCACCCCTCGAGCACGAGCTTGCCGACCGACTTGCCGCTCTCGATGGCGGCATGCGCCTTCTTGAGATTGGCCGCGTCGATCTTGCCGACCACCTTGTCGAGCGTGGTCTTCAGTTCGCCCTTGTCGATCAGGCCCGCGACCTTGTCGAGCAGTTCATGTTGTTCGATGATGTCCGGTGTCTGGAAGGTCGAGCGGGTGAACATCGATTCCCAGTGCAGCGAGACCGCCTTGCCCTTCAGCAACACGGCGTCGAGTTTGGTCGGATCGTCGATCAGGCCGATGCGTCCCTGCGGCGCGATGATGTCGGCGAGCGAGACAAAGTGCTGATCGGTGCCGGTCAGACTCGCGATCAGCGACACCGGCGCGACGTTCAGCTTTGCGATCTGTTCCTTCATCGGCTTGGAGTGATCGACGACATGATGCGCGCCGAGATCGAGACACCACTTGATCGATTCAGGTCGCGATGCGGTCGCGATCACGGTCAGGCCGGTCAGCTTGCGCGCCAATTGAATGAGGATCGATCCGACGCCGCCGGCCCCGCCGACGATCAACAGCGTGCGCTTGTCGCCGGCGCCTTGCTCGGCTTGAAGCCGGTCGAACAGCAACTCCCACGCGGTAATCGAGGTGAGGGGAAGCGCGGCGGCAGGCGCGAAGGCCAGTGATTTCGGCTTGTGGCCGACAATGCGCTCGTCCACAAGATGGAATTCGGAATTGGTCCCCTGACGCTGGTTCGAGCCGGCATAAAACACCTCGTCGCCCGCCTTGAACAGCGTCACCTTGGGACCCACGGCATCGACCACGCCGGCCGCGTCATAGCCCAGGATTTTGGTTTCGCCGGCTGGCGGCTCGGCACGCTTGCGCACCTTGGTATCGACGGGATTCACCGAGACGGCTTTGACGGCGACGCGGATGTCGCGCCCCTTCGGCTCGGGCTTCGGGGCCTCGAAATCGATCAGTGAATCCGCCGCATCGATCGGCAGCGACTTTTTGTAACCAACGGCTTTCATCGGACATCTCCACGCGAACAGGATTACTTATCGCGCTGGAGAGGTGCCTTTATTGAACGAATATTGCAAGTACTGTCGATTTTGTGATATAGTCCCTGAAATGATACTATTGGTATTTACTCAATGAAACGCAAGAATTTCAATCATGGGCCGGCCTGTGCGGTCGAGGTCACGCTCGATTTCATCGATGGCAAATGGAAGGGCGTGATCCTGTTCCATTTGCAAAAAGGCTTCCTGCGTTTTGGTGAACTGCGCCGCCTGATGCCCGGCATCACACAGCGCATGCTGACCAAGCAATTGCGCGCGCTGGAGGACGATGGCCTCATCACGCGGAAAGTTTATGCCGAGGTGCCGCCGCGCGTGGAATATGCCCTGTCCGAAATGGGGGAGAGGCTGCGGCCGGTGATCGAGGCGCTGCGGGAATGGGGAATTGAGCATAAAGCCAGGCAGGATGCAGAGGCGGTCTCCGCGCCCGCGAAAAAACCAAAAATGGCGTCCAATCGTGCGGCCTGATCGGCTTCGTTTTAAGGAGCTGGTTGCTTCTCTTTGAGAGCCGGGACGACTATATCTGCGCCATCTTATTCCGGGATTTTTTCATGATCTTTCCTCGTGTTCTGTCCGTGCTCGTTCTTCCGCTCATCGCAATGTCGCCGGCGCTGGCGCAGGATCGCGTGGTGCCGTCCTCGCCAAACCAGCTTCGCATGTCCTACGCGCCGATCGTGCAGCGTGTGCAGCCTGCGGTGGTGAACGTCTATGCCGCCAAGGTGGTGCAGAACCGCAATCCGTTCCTGAACGATCCGATCTTCCGCCAGTTCTTCGGCCAGCAGCCCGCCGAGCAGATGCAGCGCTCGCTCGGCTCCGGCGTGATGGTCGATCCATCGGGTCTTGTGGTGACCAACAATCATGTCATCGAGGGCGCCGATCAGGTGAAGGTGTCGCTGGCGGACAAGCGCGAATTCGAGGCGGAGATCGTGCTGAAGGACAGCCGTTCGGATCTGGCTGTGCTGCGCCTGAAAGACGTGAAGGAAAAATTTCCGACGCTGGAGTTTTCCAATTCCGATGACGCGCAGGTCGGCGATGTCGTGATCGCCATCGGCAATCCGTTCGGCGTCGGCCAGACCGTGACCCACGGCATCATCTCGGCACTGGCGCGAACCCAGGTCGGCATCACCGACTACCAGTTTTTCATCCAGACCGATGCTGCGATCAATCCCGGAAATTCCGGCGGTGCGCTGGTGGACATGACCGGCAAGCTCGTCGGCATCAATACCGCGATTTTCTCGCGCTCCGGTGGCTCGCAGGGCATCGGCTTTGCGATTCCCGCCAACATGGTGCGCGTGGTTGTGTCCTCCGCGCGGGGCGGCAGCGCCGCGGTCAGGCGGCCATGGCTCGGCGCTAAATTGCAGGCAGTGACGCCCGAGATCGCAGAGACGCTCGGCATACCCCGCCCGACCGGTGCGCTGGTCGCCAATGTCACGGCGGGAAGTCCGGCGGCGCGAGCCGGGTTGAAACTGTCCGATTTGATCGTCGCCATCGATGGACAGGCGATCGATGACGGCAACGCCTTCGACTACCGCTTCGCCACCCGTCCGCTCGGCGGCACCGCGCAGATCGACGTGCAGCGCGGCGGCAAGCCGGTGCGGTTGACGGTGCCGCTGGAGACCGCGCCCGACACCGGCCGCGACGAGATTGTCTTGAAAACGCGCTCGCCGTTCCAGGGCGCGAAGGTCGCCAATATTTCGCCCGCACTGGCGGATGAGCTGCATCTGGATTCAACATCTGAAGGCGTGGTGGTCACGGCGCTGGCCGACGACGCGCCCGCCGCGAATATCGGATTCCAGAAGGGTGACATCATCACTGTCGTCAACGGCCAGCAGATCGGCAAGACCGGCGACCTGGAACGCGCGACACGCGATCCGGCCCGGCTGTGGCGCATCACCGTGATACGCGGCGGCCAGCAGATCAACGTCACGCTGGGTGGGTGAAACTTTCGTCGTCCCCGCGAAGGCGGGGTTCTATCCAGCAAGAGTTGTGAGCGGCCCATGTTGGAAGAGTCTGGGTCTCCGCATTCGCGGGGACGACATCGGAAAAGTCGCGTGCTTTCGCGACATCTTCGTCAGCGAAGAAAACAGAAGATCGCCGTATGAACGCGAAACGGCCAACTCAATCGTCAAATCTCTTCGCTGCGGCGGGGCTGGAGCAGGACGCGCCGCGTCCGCTGCCGGATAAACTTCGCCCGCGTACGCTTGCCGATGTGGTGGGACAGGATCACATTCTCGGTCCCGATGGCGCGCTGACGCGCATGCTGGAAACGCGCACGCTCGGCTCGCTGGTGTTCTGGGGACCGCCCGGCACCGGCAAGACCACGGTGGCGCGGCTGCTGGCGGACGCGACCGAGCTTCATTTCGAGCAAATCTCGGCGGTGTTCTCCGGCGTCGCCGATCTCAAGAAAGTGTTCGACGCCGCGCGCGCCCGCCGCGAAATGGGCAAGGGCACGCTGCTGTTCGTGGACGAAGTGCACAGGTTCAACCGCGCGCAGCAGGATTCGTTTCTGCCGGTGATGGAAGACGGCACCGTGGTGCTTGTCGGCGCGACCACGGAAAATCCGTCGTTCGAACTCAACGCCGCTCTTTTGTCGCGCGCGCGCGTGCTGGTGTTTCATTCGCTCGACGACGCGGCGGTGGAAAGACTTTATGCCCGCGCCGAAGGCGTCGAGGGCAAGAAGCTGCCGCTCGACGATGAAGCGCGCGCCGTGCTGGTACGGATGGCGGACGGGGATGGGCGCGCCGCGCTGACGCTCGCCGAAGAGGTCTGGCGTGCCGCGCGCAAGGATGAAGTATTCAACGCTGTTCAGTTGCAGGAGATTCTCCAGCGCCGCGCGCCGATCTACGACAAATCCGCCGACGGTCATTACAATCTGATCTCGGCGCTGCATAAAGCGGTGCGCGGTTCCGACCCCGACGCCTCGCTTTATTATCTCGCGCGTATGCTGGATGCCGGCGAGGACCCGCTGTTCCTCGCGCGCCGTGTGGTGCGCATGGCGGTGGAGGACATCGGCTTGGCCGATCCGCAGGCGCTGGTCGTCGCCAACGCGGCGAAGGACGCCTATGATTTCCTTGGTTCGCCGGAAGGTGAACTCGCGATCGCGCAGGCAGTGATCTACGTAGCGACAGCTCCTAAATCCAATGCCGCCTACAAAGCCTTCTGCGCGGCCAAGCGCGTCGCGAAAGAGGGTGGCTCGCTGCTACCGCCCAAGCACATTTTGAACGCCCCGACCAAGCT
>DASWQB010000080.1:0-14644 GCA_036398335.1 Afipia sp.
CGGTCAGCACGTCTATTACGCCATGGCGGCGATGGCGTTCGTCGGGTTCATCGTGATCGTATCGGTGCGGACACGGCTCGATCGTGCCCACGCCATCACGGCCTGAAGGTCAACCCCAGAGTGACGGCTCAGGCGGATAAACTGTACTTCCATCATAACGCAGGCCGCCATCGCGGTCGCGCGCCAGCAGCAGCGGCCCATCGAGATCGACCACGCTGGCGTGCTGCGCCACCAGCATCGCGGGGGCCATCGACAACGAGGTCGCGACCATGCAGCCGACCATGATCTGAAAGCCCAGCGCGCGGGCCGCCTCGCTCATCGCTAAAGCTTCCGTGAGGCCGCCGGTCTTGTCGAGCTTGATGTTGATGGCGTCGTAGCGCTCGCGAAGCCCCTCCAGCGAGGATCGGTCATGCACGCTTTCGTCCGCGCAAACGGCAATGGGCCGTTTGATCCGGCCGAGCGCCCAGTCCTTTCCGGCCGGCAGCGGCTGTTCCACCAGCGTCACGCCTGCCTCGGCGCAGGCATCGAGGTGGCGTTCCAGATCGGCCTCGGTCCATGCCTCGTTGGCGTCCACAATCAAAGTGGATTGCGGTGCTGCGGTGCGGACGGCGGCGATCCGGGCGGCGTCGCCTTTGCCGCCGAGCTTGATCTTGAGTAGCGGGCGGTGAGCGGCCTTCACGGTCGCTTGCGTCATGGCCTCCGGCGTTCCGAGCGAAATCGTATAGGCGGTGGTGAGCGCATGCGGCGCGGCAAGACCAATCATCTTAAAAACCCGACGGCTGGCAGCTTTGGCCTCCAGATCCCATAGTGCGCAGTCGATGGCGTTGCGGGCTGCGCCCGCCGGCATCGCCGTTTGCAGGTTCCGCCGGGTGAGTCCTTGGCCCAATAGCTCACCCGTCGCCTCTATGGCCGCCAGAACACCCTCCAGCGTTTCGCCATAACGTGGATAAGGAACGCACTCACCACGGCCTTTGATGCCGTCGAGGCTTAGTTCAGCCACAATAACCGCCGCTTCTGTCTTGGCGCCGCGGCTGATCGTAAAGCTGCCGGCGATAGGCCATCGCTCAACGGTGGCTGACAGCTTGATCGGGCTGGAAGTCATTCTTGGACCAACGATTTTCCGAAAGCGGGCTTGCTCATTCGGGACAATTATGGCTCTTTAATAAATACTCCGTACAGATCATAGACTTTTAGCCAGATTGCTTGCGATCGGCGATGGACGGTTGATGCGGGAGCAATTGGTGAACGGCAATCCGACACTCGATCAACTGCCGATGGGAACGGGTGTTTCCCTGCGCGCGGCTGGAGAATGGACCGTCCATCACGCCCCCGATCTGGAAAAGATCGTCGATCGCGCCGAGCGGCTCGATGGCCATTCCGGCATCGTGATCGACGTCTCGCAGGTCTCCAAACTCGATACCTTCGGCGCCTGGCTGATCGAGCGCATGCGCCGCAATCTCACCAAAGAGGGTGCCGACACCCGGATCGCCGGATTGTCGGCGAACTATGCCAGCCTTGTCGATGAGGTGAAACAGGTCAAGGAAGGCATCGTCGAGCCGAAACAGCCATGGACCATCGTCAGCGCCGTCGAGGCGGTCGGCCGCAGCGTGGTCGAGATCGGCGAGACTCTGGTCGGCCTGCTCAACATGGCCGGTTCGATCCTTTACGCGATGTGGCGCGTGCTGCTGCATCCGACGAGTTTCCGCCTGACCTCGATGATCCATCATCTGGAGCAGGTCTGCTGGCGGGCGGTTCCCATCGTGCTGCTCATCACGTTTCTGATCGGCTGCATCATTGCCCAGCAGGGCATTTTCCATTTCCGCAGGTTTGGAGCCGACGTGTTCGTGGTGGACATGCTGGGCGTGCTGGTGCTGCGCGAACTCGGCGTGTTGCTGGTGGCGATCATGGTCGCCGGCCGCTCCGGCAGCGCCTACACGGCTGAACTCGGCTCGATGCGCATGCGCGAGGAAGTCGATGCGCTGCGCACCATGGGGTTCGATCCGACCGAGGTTCTGATCCTGCCGCGCATTATCGCGCTGATCCTCGCCATGCCGATCCTGGCGTTTCTGGGCGCGATGGCCGCGCTCTATGGCGGCGGGCTGGTGGCCTGGGGCTATGGCGGCGTGCAGCCGGACGCGTTTCTGTCGCGCCTGCGGGAGTCGATCTCGATCAACCATTTCACTGTCGGCATGGTCAAGGCGCCGTTCATGGCGCTGGTGATCGGCGTGGTCGCGTGCGTCGAGGGCGCGGCCGTGAAAGGCAGCGCGGAGTCGCTCGGCCAGCACACCACGGCCTCCGTGGTGAAATCGATTTTCTTCGTCATCGTGATGGATGGCCTGTTCGCCATCTTCTTCGCCGCGATCAACGTGTAGGCAGGATTCTGAAAACCTCGATGGCAACCTATCCGGACAATGCGATCATACGGGTGCGCGATCTGACGGTCGGTTTCGAGGACAATCTGATCCTCGACCACCTCGATCTCGACGTGAAGCGCGGCGAGATCCTTGGTTTCGTCGGCGCGTCGGGCGCGGGCAAATCGGTGCTCACCCGCACCATCATCGGCCTGATGCCCAAGCGCAGCGGCACCATTGAGGTCTTCGGCGTCAACATGAATGACGCCAACGAGGACACCCGCCGCGCGGTCGAGCGCCGATGGGGCGTGCTGTTCCAGCATGGCGCGCTGTTCTCGTCTTTGACCGTGCGACAAAATATCCAGTTCCCGGTGCGTGAGTTCATCCATGTGTCCGAACGCCTGCTCGACGAGATCGCGGTCGCCAAGCTGGCGATGGTCGGGCTCAAGCCGGAGGTGGCGGATCGCTTTCCATCCGAGCTGTCTGGCGGCATGATCAAGCGCGTCGCACTGGCACGGGCGCTGGCGCTCGACCCCGAGATCGTGTTTCTCGACGAGCCGACCTCGGGCCTCGATCCCATCAGCGCCGGTGAGTTCGACGAACTGGTCATGACTCTGCAGCGCACTTTGGGGCTGACGGTTTTTATGGTAACCCATGACCTCGACAGCCTTAAAACCGCTTGTAATCGGATCGCTGTCTTGGGGGACCGCAAGGTTTTGCTGGTTGGGACCATGAACGACATGCTGGCCTCGCAGCACCCATGGCTGCGGGCTTATTTCCACGGCAAGCGTGCGCGGGCCGCGGTTGCGTAGTCATCCGGCGTCAACTGAGTAGCGTTCTTTTCGGAGTAGAGTGATATGGAAACGCGGGCGAATTATCTGCTGATCGGAGTCTTCACCCTCGCGGTGATCGCTGCCGCGTTCGGTTTCGTATTCTGGTTCCAAAACCTGGGTGCGGTCGCCCAGCGCACGCCGCTCCGCATCATCTTTGAGGGCTCCGCCTCCGGCCTTCGCACCGGCGGCAATGTCAATTTCAACGGCATCAAGATCGGCGAAGTCACCTCCGTGAAGCTCGACGATCCCAAACGGGTGGTGGTGCTGGCGACAGTCGACAAGAGCGCGCCGATCCGTAAAGACACTTTGGTCGGTCTCGAATTCGCAGGTCTCACCGGCGTGTCCTCCGTGTCGCTGAAAGGCGGCTCGTTAGAGGCTCCCGGCGTGCCCGCGGCGGATGACGGCGTGCCGACGCTCACAGCCGATCCCAACGCTATCATGGACATCGGCGAGGCCGTGCGCGCCACGCTTCAGAACGTCAATCGTCTGGTCAACGACAACCAGGCGGCGCTGCATGACAGCATCGAAAGCCTGCAGGCCTTCTCCAAAAGCCTCGCCAACAATTCCGGCCGTATCGACAGCATCATGAGCGGCGTTGAATCGCTGATGGGCAAGAAGGAGGGCCAGGAAAGCGAATTGCAGGCGGCCGCACGCTCGTTCCGCGAACTCGCCGAGAATCTCGACAAGCGCTCTGCCGGCCTGATCTCCGACGGCCGCCGCACGCTCGCCGACATCAGCCGCGCAGTGAACAATTTTGACCGCAATCCGACCCGCGTGATCTTCGGCGCCGGCGGGACCGACGCACGGCCGCCCGCGCCGGCTGCGCCGGGCAACCCCGCCAACGCGCGGGCCAGAGCCACAGGCCGCTAGGGTTTCGGCGGTGGCAAGTGATTTGCGGGTCATCGCCGACATCGGCGGCACCAATGCGCGCTTCGCCATCGCACGCAACGGAACGTTTGATCGTCTCATTCATGTCGAGGTGGCGCGTTACACCTCGCTGCACGATGCGCTGATGGATTACCTCAACGACTTGCCGCCCACGATGTGGCCGTCGCAGGGGGCGTTCGCGGTGGCGGGCCCGGTGCTAGGCGATCATATCGCGCTCACCAACCTGTCATGGTCGTTCTCCGTCGCGGAGTTGCAGAAAAGCCTTGGGCTCGGCACGCTGAAGGTGTTCAACGACTTCGCTGCCACAGCGATGGCGGTGCCTTATTTACCGGCGCAGGATCGTTTTCCGGTCGGTCCGGCCAACGCCGAGGCCCAAGGTCCCATCGGAGTCATTGGACCGGGCACCGGACTGGGTGTCAGTTCGCTCGTGCCGCATGACGGACGCTGGGTGATGATCGCAGGCGAGGGCGGTCACGTCACGTTGCCTGCGTCCACGAAAGAAGAAGACGACCTCATCGCTGTGCTGCGGCGGCGCTGGGATCATGTCTCGGCCGAGCGCGTGCTTTCGGGATCGGGCCTCGTCAATCTCTATCAGGCTGTTTGCGCCATCGAGGGAAAGATAACGCAGGCGATGACGCCAGCGGACGTCACCCGCCACGCGGTGGCGGGCACCGATCCGGAATGCGTGAAAGCGTTCGCGCATTTCTGCGCGATGCTCGGAACCGTGGCGGGCGATCTCGCGCTCACCCTCGGGGCGAGGGGCGGCATCTACATCGCCGGTGGAATTCTGCTGCGCTTCAAGGAAGCCTTCGCCGCCTCAGGCTTCCGCAAGCGCTTCGAGGCTAAAGGCCGGTTTGCCGATTATCTGCGTCACATCCCGACGCAACTGATACTTGAAGAGTCGCCTGCGCTTCTGGGACTGGCGAAAACGCCGCTCCAGTAAAAGCGCTCGCGACAACTTTTATTGTTCAAGTTGACTTTATGCGACATAGCCGCCATCAATCGTCAGGCTTGCGCCCGTGATGAAGCCTGCTTTCGGTCCCGCAAGATAGGCCACCAGACCGGCGATTTCTTCCGGCTCGCCCATGCGCCCGAGCGGAACGAAAGCACGGATTCTGTCGGCATGGGCCGACGTCATATCGGTCATCGTGGGGCCGGGTTGAACATTGTTGACCGTGATCTGGCGGGGAGCGAGGTCGATCGCAACGCCACGCACCAATGATGCGACTGCTCCCTTCGTCATCGAATAAACACTCGCGCCGGGAAATGCCGTTCGCACCGCCGTGTTACTGCCGATGGTGATGATGCGGCCGCCATCGGCGAGATGGAGCGAAGCAGCCTGGATGGCGACAAAAACGCCGCGCACATTTGTGGCCACCATGCGGTCGAAATCATCGAGGCTGTATTTGTCCACGGTCCCGGGAATCAATATCCCCGCATTGATAACCACGATATCCAGACGGCCAAACTGTTTTACGGTCTGTGCAACCGCATCTCTCACGGCCACCGCGTCCGCGCTGTCAGCTTTGATCGTGATCGTATCCACGCCATGCTGTCGCGCTGACAGTGCTGTCTCTCGTGCTTTATCCGTCGCGGCGGCGTAGGTGAGGGCGACGGCAGCCCCTTCCTCTGCCAGCGTTTTCACGATGGCCGCGCCGATTCCCCTAGACCCACCGAAAACCAGCGCGACCTTGCCATTCAATTGCCGTGCGTTTGCCATTGCCATCTCCATTTTTGATATATCAGTCCAAAACTAGGCGTCACCTGACGTTCGCCGATTGCGCGGGGTTCAGGTGACTTTTAACAAGTTGATGGCGAATGCTGCCGTATCGCGGAGGTCTTTCGCGCCGGCTCCTGCCTTCGCTGCGATCTGAAGTCCGGTCATGGTCGTTTCGACAAATCTCGCGGCTTGTTCGAGGTCGGCCGCTTTACTGATTTCGCCGGTCGCCTGCGCTTCGCTTAGCCTTTCAATAAGAGCCACATGCTGCCGTCGTCCGTTCTCGGCGCGCAGTTTGTTGAGGTCTAAGTCTGCGTGCCCAAATTCACTGATGGAATTGATGCCCATGCAGCCCCTCTCGCGTGCTGCTTTTTCCGAAGGGAACAGGCCCGAGATCATGGCTTCAACACCGGCAAGCGGCGAAGCTGTCGACTGTAGCCGCCGAATGTTTTCGGTGGTGCTTTCCCGCTGGTATCGGGCAAGCGCTTCGACATAAAGACGGCGTTTGTCGCCGAAAGTGTCGTACATGCTCTGCCGACCAACCTTCATTGCCTGAAGAAGATCTTCAGTTGAGGTTGCGGCGTATCCCTGTCTCCAGAAGACAGACATCGCCCGCTCCACCGCCACGTCCCTGTCAAACTCTTTTGGCCGCGCCATGCGATGGGATTAGCCAATTATGGACTTAACTGTCAATAATTGAATGTAGCCTAGACAACAAAAAAGCGGAGGCTTGCGCCTCCGCTTTTGGTGTCCTCTGCGATAGCTTGCCGGTCAGCCCAGCCGTCCGGCCGCATGTGCGAGCAGGGTGTAGACCAGGCCGCCTTCCGATGTGAGCTGATTGCGCAGCGCCGCCGGTCCGCGGTCATCGCGGGAGATTTCATCCAGCAGGCGCTCGAACTCGTTGATGTAACGGTCCGCCGTCTGTTTGAAGGGGCGGTCGGCGCGATATTTCCGTGCCACCTCGTCGAATGCCTTCTGGCCCGACGGCGTATAGAGGCGCTTGGTGAACGCCTTGCGCTCGCCGCGCTGATAGCGGTCCCACATCTCGGCGGCGAGATCGCGGTCGAGCAGGCGGGCGATATCGAGCGACAATGCTTCAAGCGGGTTCGCGGCCGGGCGTTGCGGCGCCGGGGCGCTTCGGCCGCGCGGCGCTTCACGCTCCTGATCGCCGTCGGCGCGGCTGAGCAGGTCCGACAACCATGCGTCGCGTCCTTGATCGGTGCCGGCCGGGGAGACCGGCGGGGCTTCGGTGCGGCGCGGCGCGGGACCCGGCGTGCCGAGATCGGGCGGCGGCAGGCTGGAGGCGCTTGCAGCATCGCGCGGGCGCGGCGCCGGACGCGGTGCTTCGCTGCGCGCGCTGGCGGCGGCAGCCATGACCATTTCCTCTTCGCGGTGAACGGGGCGCGAGGATGTGGAGGTGACATCGAGGCCGCGGCCATGACGGGCGACGATGCGGTTCAGTTCTGCCAGAGCCTCGATTTGGTCGACGATCACCTTGCGCATCTGCGCGGTGTTTTCGGCGGCCTCCTGCGGCATGTCGAGTACGCCGCGGCGAAGTTCGGCGCGGGTTTCGTCGAGTTCTCGATGCAGTTCGCTCGCCATCTGCCGCATGCCCTGCACCACGCCGCCGAACTTGTCGGCGGCCTGCTGGAACATCTGGCCGGCTTCCAGAGTGCCCTGATCGTAGATTTCACGCATCGTATCGATGGTCTGGCGGCGCTCTTCTTCGGCGGCAAGACGCACCGCCTCGAACTGACGGCCGACGATGGCGGAGGTGGCACCGGCGCTTTCCGAGACGACACGGGCGACGTCGTTCGCACGGGATTCCGCGGATTCGAGCGCTTCATCGAGCAGGCTCGTGAAGCGATGCAGACGCTCGTCGAGTTCGAGCGTGCGCAGGTCGATGGTGTTGACCAGCGATTCCAGAGTCGAGTTGCGCTCGGCGACCGACTGACCGGTGCGCTCGTTGCTGTCTTCCACCATTCTCGCCGCCTGAACCAGCATCTGGCCGTGGCTTTCGAACTGGGCTGACATCTGGCCAAGGCCGTCAAGCACGCCACTGGTCGATTCATTGAAAACGCGCAGTTGCTCCTCAAGCACGGCGGTGGACGTGCCATTGCGTGTTGTGACGTCATTCAGCGTTGAGACGAATTCCCCGACGCGGGTGACGAGCGCACGCTCGAGCGAATTGAGGTTCTCGTGCGCGCCGGTCAGGACTTCCTGAAGCAGGATGTTGCCCTCACGCAGGCGCTCGAACAGCGCCACCGTATCGGTGCGCAGGATCTTGCTGGTTTCCTGCATTTCGGTGACCGCCGCAGTTGCGACCTGACGCGACTGGTCGATCGCGGCACGGGTGCTGGTCTCCATGTCTTTCAGCGACTTGCTGACCGCGCTGGTCGCCGATTCGCCGGCGGCGGTGATCTGGCGGGCGATATCGGAACTGTTGTTGACCATCGCAATGGTGAAATCGCCGCTCTGGGTCTGGATCAATCTGACGGCATCCTGCGTGGCGTTGCCGATGACAGAAGACAATTCGTCGCCCTTGGCGGCGATCGCATCGAGCAGCGGCGCGCGCTTGTCGTCGATGACCTGCGACAAACGCTCCGTCTGCTGCTGGACGCCATCCGTGATGAATTCCACCTTGTCAGCCAGAACAGCGCTGAAATTGTCGGCGGATGCGGCGACCGCGCGCTCAATCTCGGAAGATGCCGATTTGATTTGCGCACTTGCGTTGTCGATTGAGGTGGCGACCGTGCGTTCGATCTCGAAAGAGGCTGACTTGATTTGCGTACTGGCATTGTCGGTCGAAGCGGCGACGATGCGTTCGATCTCGGAAGATGCCGACTTGATTTGCGTGCTGGCATTGTCGGCCGATGTGGCGACGGTACGCTCGATCTCGGAAGATGCCGACTTGATCTGCGCGCTGGCGTTGTTGGACGCCAGGAAAAGCGCGCTTTCGGCCGCGTGCGCGCTGCTTTGAAGCGCGCGTTCGACCTCCGTCGCCGCCGTCTTGAGCTGGCTGCTGACTTCACCCGACAGCGACAGCAGCGAGTGCTGGGCGGTCCGGGCGCTGCTTTGGACAGCTTCGCTGGTTTCGGTCATCAGGCCGGTGAGGGAGCGCTCCGCGTCTTCAACGCGAGCCTTGATGCCTTGCGTGAGCTCTTCGGCGCGTGTGATGAGAATGTCGCTGGCTTTCTGACCGCTGGCTTCGACGCGGTTGGCGGCGGCATCGACACGGATATCGAGAAGGTTCTCGAACCGGCTGACGCGCCCCTCGATATCGGTCGCAACATGCGTGGCATGGGTTTCCAGACCCTTCTGGATACCCTCAAATCGCGTTGCAATGGTCTCGTTGAGCGTGGAGCCGCGCTTGTCGAAGGTTTCCTCGAGGGCCTTGATGCGGCTTTCAGCCGTTTCATCCATGGATTTGATGACGGTATCGAGCGACAAATCGAGCTTGGTGACGCGGGTCTCAAGCGCCGACTCGAACGAGGTCAGGCGCTGATCGAGGCCGGACTGGATTTGCTCGCCATGGGCGGTCACGCGCGTGTCGAAATTCTCGACATAGTTTTTCAGGCTGTCGGTAATATTCTGGGTGTGCGTTCCCATGCGTTCGACGATCTCGCCGCCGAAAGTTTTGACGGTGCGGTCGAACTCCGAAACGTGCTGGGTAATCAGTGCGCCCAGCGTGCCGCTGTCGCGCGCGAATTTTTCCGCCAGCTCCGTGCCCTGCTGCTTCATAAGGGTGTCGAATGTGGCGATCTGCGTAATCAGGGTGTCGTGTGAGCTTTCGGTTTGGCTCACGACCTTGGCGACAAGGCTGTTGACGGTGACGTCGAGGGCTTCGCTTGCCTTTTCGCCGCTCAGCAAAACATGGTCGGCGAGGCGGTTGCCGGCTTCGTCGATATTGCTGACGCCCGTGATCAGGTGCTCCGCAAGGCGGCCGCCGGCCTCATTGATCTTGCCGACCATATCGTTCGCGCGCAGATCCATTTCGGTGAGCAGCGAGTCGCCGGACGTCTTGAGCGTGTAGTGCACTTCCTCGGTGCGCAGCGCGATGCCGTCGACGATGGCGGTTGATTTCTGTTCGAACGCTTCGGTGACACGGTCGATCCGCTCATTGAGCAGTTCATGGATACGGTCGGCGAGATCGGCGAATTCTTCGTGGACATGGCCGGTCTTGAAATTAAGGCTCTCATTGAGCTGTTCGCTGGCATCGAGAACAGCCTGCGCTGTTTGCGCGCTGGCTTCCTCAAGGCGGTCGAGCAAATCGCCCCCGCGCTCGCCAAGGGCGATAATCATGTTGTCGCCCGCCGTGCCGAGCGCTCCGGTGATGTGCTCGCTACGCTCTTGCAGCGTCGCGGCGATGTGTTCGCCGCGCTCTTCCAGCGTCGCGGTGATGTTGCCTGCGATCTCGTCCACGCGCGCGGCGATGGAATCGCTGATCAGTGCGATATCCTGGCGCAGGTCGATCTGCACGCCGGAGATGGCGTTGCGGACCTGTTCGGCTTGTCCGACGAGACTGTCGCGCTGGAGTGAGATGTCTTGCAGAAGCGCACGGATGCGCACTTCGTTATCGCTGTAAGCGCGCTCAAGCGCCGAGACTTCGTTGGTGACGAGCGATTCAAGTTCGCTGGCGCGGGCAATCGCCCGCTCGACGCCGTCTCCCATTGCGGAAATCTCGCGGCGAATGGCCTGTCCAACCGATACCATGGCGTCATTGGCAAAATGCTCCGGCTCGGAGAAGCGCATCGCCATCTGCGCCATCGATTGGGCAATCAGGCTGAGTTCGCGCGTGCGCCATGCGATGCTGGCGAGGAAGTAGAACAGCACGAGCGGAGCGATGAACACACAGGCAAGACCGATCAGCGCAAGGCCGCCGCCGGCTTCCGGTCCGACCATGGCTTCCAGCGAAGGCAGGAAAGCGACCGTCAGAAGTCCCGCGGCGGCGATCCACAGTCCGGAGAACAGCGTGGCGAGTGCATAAATGCCGCGGCGCGGGCGGGTGCGCTGCACTGTTTGCAGGATCGCGCCGATATTTTCACGATCATCATTGGCTGCGCCCTGGCCAAGCAGGGCGTCGTCGAACGAAGACGCCTGCGGGCGGCCATTGTCGCGGTACGAATTCTGGAAACTGCTGTCGCCGGAGGGCGCATCGGAGATGTTGAGCGCGTCCTGAATGGCCGAGAGCGCCACTTCAGTTGGGTCTTTGACCTTGGATTTTTTTGCCATTTTATTGCTACGCCCTTGTTTTACGCATCCGGTAAGGGCGGCACGCAGCGTTGTGCGTGCCCGACATTTTGCCCCGACCGTCTGTCCAAAGCCTGCTGGAAACTGCGGTTACCGGCTTGTCCCCTATTTCCGCGAACATCCTATTGGCTCAATCGTTCGAATGAAATGGTCGGCGTTAAGAACATTTTAATCATCGTTAACATCGGCGCGGTGCGATTGCGCTTTCACATCGAGAATGGCCGCGGAGGACCTGGATTGATGTCGAAGGTGTGTCAAAATATGGGCAAAAACGGGGCACGAGGCGCGGGAGTGTAAGGTTTCGTTAACGAACACCGTGGTTTGCTGCTCCTGATTGGTCACCGCGCGCGCGAGAATCCATGCAGCTGCGTTTCGAACAGGTTCCCTGGATGTCCTCCCCTCCGCTGGTCCCGGACCATTCCGTGATTGACCTTGAACATTTGCGCCGGATGACGACGGGCGATGCAGCGCTCGAGCGCGAAGTGTTGCAGATGTTCAAAACGCAGTCCGCCGATCTTCTTGCGCGTCTTGAAACCATGCCTGCCGATATGCCGGCGCTGGCTCATACGCTCAAAGGCTCGTCCCGTGCGATCGGTGCGGTGGACGTCAGCAACGCGGCGCAGGCGCTGGAAGCATCGCTGCATGCGGGGTCCGGTGTCGCGGCTGCAATAGGGGGCCTGGTGAGCGCGGTGGACGAGGCGAACGCCGCCATCGAGGAAATACTGAACGGCCGCAGGTGCTGAAAATCGGCCCGTTTTCTTCGCTGCCGGCAAAACATATCATTCCGGCGCAGTCTTCGATCTGACATCGCCAAGGAATGCTGCTGGGTGGCGGCCGGTACTTCGCATCTGCGGCACTAGCGTGACGCGGAGCTAGCCGTTATACGACTGCCTCACATTCATTTGCCCGGCAGTACGAACACTCATGGTCAAGATCAATTTCACCGATCACGCAGGAACCACGCGCACCGTTGAGGTGGAACCCGGCGCGACGGTCATGGAAGCGGCGATCCGCAATGCTATCCCCGGTATTGAGGCCGAGTGTGGCGGCGCTTGTGCCTGTGCGACTTGCCACGTCTATATCGATGAGGCGTGGCGCGCCAAGGTTGGCGAACCGACGCCTATGGAAGAGGATATGCTGGATTTCGGCTATGACGTGCGGCCGAATTCGCGCCTGTCATGCCAGATCAAAGTCACCGAGCAGCTCGATGGGCTATTGTTGACGACACCGGAGCGGCAGGCCTGAGCCAGCCGGACCGTATCCCCGGCTTGGGATTTTGATTCGCTCCGTCGGATTTTTTTATCGCCGTCGCCGGAATCATCCGGTTGTGCCGTCCGTCCGTGAAATTGAAACATCGGACGCGGAAATCGATCGATCATAAGCTGTCTCGGAACATCTTAGGGGATGCGGCACCATGATCGAAGACTCGAATACCGAGCAGCGCGTCCTTCGCATATCGATCATTGTGACGTTCTTTCTGGCCGGCGCAGGCATCCTTTTTGGTTTGGTGTCCGGTTCTTATGCGATCGTCTTTGATGGGGTGTATGCCCTGATAGACGCGATCATGACGATCGTCGCCTTGCTCGTGGCCAATCTGATTGCCGGTTCAACGGCCGGCGGCCCCGCCAGCGGCAAGATCGTGAAGCACTTTACAATGGGGTTCTGGCATCTTGAGCCCATGGTGCTCGGACTCAACGGCATCATGCTCACGGGAGCCGCAATCTATGCGCTCATCAACGCGGTCGGGAGCATATTGGCAGGCGGACGGCCTCTCGAATTCGACAGGGCCATCATCTACGCCGTGATCACCGTCATCGTTGCGTTCGGCATGGCCATTTTCGGCAGGAAGGCAAATCGCACGATTCAATCGGAGTTTGTCGCGCTCGACGCAAAGGCCTGGTTGATGTCGGCGGCACTCACCGCGGCGCTCCTTGTCGCGTTTGTATTCGGTTTTGCGATTCAAGGCACAAGTCTCGACTGGATATCGCCTTATATCGATCCGGTGGCATTGGCTGTTGTATGTCTTGTCATCATTCCGGTCCCGTTCGGCACCATCAAGCAGGCTTTGTCGGATATACTTCTGATGACGCCCGCGGACCTTAAAAAGCAGGTGGATGACGTCGCCGGTCAGATCGTGCAGCGCTACGGGTTTTTGTCTTATCGTTCGTACGTCGCCCGGGTGGGGCGAGGCAGGCAGATCGAATTGAACTTCGTGGTGCCGCCGGATTGGCCAGCCAAAAAGTTGCAGGAGTGGGATCGTATCCGGAATGAAATCGGCGAGGCCATCGGTGACGATACGCCCGACCGCTGGCTGACCATCGCCTTCACGACAGATCCGGAATGGGCGGAATAAAATCCGGTTGCCGCCGCGTTCCGGAATGGCCGCTGAAATTGTCCGCGATATTGGCGGATTTCTGTTTTTAACGGCTCTAAGGATAAAATTATTATAATTTTCAATGGCTTGTGCTTTGTCACGACAGCTTAATTTATTGCTTTCCCGCGCCCCCGTCCTTGGCTAGACAGGCGCGCGACATAAGGCGTTTTGCGGCGTTTGGCCGCCCGCCGACACTTCACGCCAGACCGGCACTCTTCAACGGATAAGAACGATCCATGAGCGACGCGATCAAGACAGATGTGCTGATTATCGGCGCAGGCCCCTGCGGACTGTTTGCGGTTTTCGAACTAGGGCTGCTCGATATGCGCGTGCATCTCATCGACATTCTCGACAAGCTGGGCGGACAATGCGCCGAGCTTTATCCGGAGAAACCGATCTACGACATTCCCGGCATTCCGCTCGTTACCGGGCAGGGCCTCACCGATGCGCTGATGGAGCAGATCAAGCCGTTCAATCCGACCTTTCACCTCAACGAAATGGTCGAGAAGATCGAAAAGATCGGAGATCCACTGTTTCGCGTGACCACTGACGCCGGACAGGTGTTCGAGACCAAGGTGGTGGTGATCTCGGCAGGCGGCGGCTCGTTCCAGCCCAAGCGTCCGCCGGTGCCGGGCATCGAAGCCTATGAAGGCACCTCGGTGTTCTATGCCGTGCGCAAGATGGAGCAGTTTCGCGACAAGGAATTGCTGATCGTTGGCGGCGGAGATTCCGCGCTCGACTGGACTTTGAACCTTCAGCCGATCGCAAAGCGCGTGACGCTGCTGCATCGCCGTGACGATTTCCGCGCTGCCCCGCACAGCGTCGACCAGATGCGCGAATTGGTCGCGTCGGGAAAAATGGATCTGAAGATCGGCCAGGTGACTGGCCTTGAAGGCGCGAACGGCGTTCTGTCCGCCGCGCAGATCAAGGGCGCGGATAATTCCGTCTTCAATATCAATTGCAACACCATGCTGCCGTTCTTCGGCCTGACCATGAAAATCGGACCGATCGCCGAGTGGGGCGTCAAGCTCGATAACAATCTGATCCCGGTCGATACCGAGGCGTTCGAGACCAACGTGCCCGGCATGTTCGCCATTGGCGACATCAACACCTATCCCGGCAAACTGAAGCTGATCCTGTCCGGCTTCCACGAAGGTGCGTTGATGGCGCAGAAGGCGCATCGCTACGTCTATCCGGACAAGCGGCTGGTCTTCCAGTACACCACCTCGTC
>DASWQB010000081.1:0-3675 GCA_036398335.1 Afipia sp.
TGGGCTCCTCAGGGCGCTTGTCGATCACCTTGTCCACCAGGCCGAAGTCTTTTGCCATCTCGGCGGTCAGGAACTTGTCGCGCTCCAGCGCATCCTCGATCGCCTTGTAAGGCTGACCGGTGTGCTTCACGTAGATCTCGTTCAGCCGCTTATTCAGGTTCAGGATTTCCTGCGCGTGCAGCATGATGTCGGTAGCATGGCCCTGGAAGCCGCCGGAGGGCTGGTGGACCATGACCCGCGCATTCGGCAGCGCCACGCGCTGGCCGGCGGCGCCGGCGCAGAGCAGAAGGCTGCCCATCGAGGCCGCCATGCCCATGCACACGGTGGAGACGGGCGACTTGATGTATTGCATGGTGTCGTAGATGGCCAAGCCCGAGGTCACCACGCCGCCCGGCGAGTTGATGTACATCGAGATTTCCTTCTTCGGATTCTCGGCCTCCAGAAACAGAAGCTGCGCCACGACCAGCACCGACATGCCGTCCTCGACCGGACCGGTGACGAAAATGATGCGCTCCTTGAGGAGGCGCGAGAAGATGTCGTAGGCCCGCTCGCCGCGATTGGTCTGCTCGACCACCATCGGCACGAGGTTCATGTAGGTTTCAATGGGATCGCGCATTCGTCACCTGAAGGGTTGGCGGAATTTCGAAGGACCCGGCGGGTCCGCACCGGAAAGATAAGCGAGGATCGCTCCCCGGCAAGGGATAATCGAGGGAGGATCAAGAGAGGTTCAAACCGATTCGCGCGCGCTCACAAAGCACTCACCAAAAGCGAGGTTAACGTGAGATGTCGTCCCCGCGCAGGCGGGGACCCCGACTTTCCCGAAAGAACCAGTCATTGGCGGGATTGAACAGTCTAATTCAAAGACAATATCTATGCATTCCTCGGTCTGCGACTCTTGGGTCCCCGCCTGCGCGGGGACGACACAGAATTTTACGTCACGCCGCGGCCTTTTCGTCCTCTTCCTTGAACAGCTCCTCGCGCGACACCTTCTTCTCGGTGACGTTGGCGAGTTCGAGGATGAAATCGACCACCTTGTCCTCGAAGAGCGGCGCGCGAAGCTGCGCCAGCGCGCCCGGGTTGCTGCGATAGTAATCCCAGACCTCTTTCTCGCGTCCCGGCATCTGGCGGGCACGCTCGATCACGGCGCGGCTGACTTCGTCATCGGTCACGGTGATCTTGTTCTTCTCGCCGATCTCGGACAGCACGAGGCCGAGCCGCACCCGGCGGTCGGCGATCTTGCGATACTCTTCCTTGGCGGCATCTTCCGTCGTGTTCTCGTCGGCGAAGGTCTTCGAGGACGATTCCATCTCCGCCTTGATCGAATTCCACATCAGATCGAACTCGTCGCTTACCAGCGAGGGCGGCGGATCGAACTTGTGGGTCTCATCGAGACGATCGAGCAGCGTGCGCTTCAGCTTCTGACGGGTCGCGCCGGCGAACTCCTGCGCAAGACGATCGCGCATCGCTTCCTTCAGCTTGTCGAGCGATTCAAGACCGAGCGTCTTTGCGAACTCGTCGTCGATCACGGTGTCCTGCGGCGCCTCGATCAGGCTGGCGGTGGTCTCGAACTCGGCGTCCTTGCCGGCAAGATTGGCCGCCGTGTAGTTCTTCGGGAACGAGGCCTTGACGTTGCGGGTCTCACCGACCGCAAGACCGATGAGCTGATCCTCGAAGCCCGGAATGAAGGTGTTCGAGCCGATCACCACCGGAATGTTTTCGCCGGTGCCGCCCTCGAAGGCGACGCCGTCAATGGTGCCCTTGAAAGCGACGGTGACGCGGTCGCCGGTCTCGGCCTTCGCGCCTTCGGCCTTTGCGGTATAGGAGCGATTCTGGTCGGCGATACGCTTGATCGCCTCATCGACATCGGCGTCGGTGACGTCGGCGACGGGCTTTTCAACATCGAAGGTCTTGAAATCGGCCAGCGCGATCGCCGGCACCACCTCGAAGGCGACCGAATAAGTCAGGTCGGATTTGCCAGCGAGAATACCCTCGATTTCCTTCTCCTCGGTCGGCATCGTGATCTTGGGCTCATTGGCCAGACGAAAGCCGCGCTCGGTGAAAAGCTGCGAATTGGTGTCGCGGATGGTCTGCTCCAGCGTCTCCGCCGCCACGGAGCGGCCGAAAACCTTCTTCAGATGCGCGACCGGCACCTTGCCCGGACGAAAGCCGTTGAGCTTGACCTTGTCCTTCATCTCGGAAAGGCGCGCATCGATCTTGGAATCGAGTTCCGTGGCCGGAATGCTGATCTGGAATTCGCGCTTCAATCCCTCGGTGAGGGTTTCTTTCACCTGCATGGCGTCAATCTTCTTCCTGTGGACCCGGTCGGCCGACCGGGTCATGTTCCGTGTTGGACGCGGCCAAAACGGCCTGCATCGGTGGTGTGGCGGACGCGTAAACGTCTGCCGGAATTCGGCGCGCAAACCTTGCAAAGTCGCGCTTGGTGCGGGCGGAGGGACTCGAACCCCCACATCTTTCGACGGCAGAACCTAAACCTGCTGCGTCTACCAATTCCGCCACGCCCGCGTAGCGGCACCGCAGCGAGCGCGGGCTTATAACATGGAGCCAGCGCTTCGCAGCAAGAAAATAAGGTATTCTTGTCGCGGCGCCATACCGCTGCATACGCTGGACTTTCCTCAAGGAAAATGGTCCGCCTCAATCATGGAAAACCAACGATTTTGGCCGAATCGGCGTGCCGTCCTGATGGCTCTGGGAGCGGGTCTTGGGGGTGCCGGGATGAGCCCATTTGGGTCCCAATTTGGGCTGGCCCAAAACGCGTCCAATGGGGCACGGCTTTACCTGACGCTGCGGCCTACCCCGCTCGCGCTGCAACAAGGCAAACAGACGCCGGTCTGGTCGCTCCATTCGGACGGGCCTTCGAGCGGTCCGGGCTTCGTCTCGCGGGTCCGGCGCGGCGACACGCTGAACCTGGACATCACGAGCGAATTGCCCACGCCGGTCGCGGTGGATGTTCGCGGCATCAATGGCGCGGCGCGGGCCGAGCCGCTGCTGTCGCAGCCACCGCTGTCCGCGAACGGAAAAGCCTCCCTCACGATCCCGCTCAAGCAGGCCGGCACATTCCTGATCGATCCGCGTCTGCTCGGCGACGGCGGCGAGCGCCCGCTTCTGCCGCGCGTGCTGGTCGTTGAAGACAATGCGCCCGGCATCGACCGCGACGAAGTGCTGCTGATCGAGGACTGGCGGCTGCGCAATGACGGCAGCGCGCTGACACCGGGCCGTGATGCCAGCGGCACCACGACGCTCTATACGCTGAACCGCACAGCCTCGTTCGACCTCAACGTCAAGCGAAACGAACGGATACGACTTCGCATCGTCAATGGCTGCCAGCGCGCCATCGTCGCGTTGAAAATCGCCGACCACGATCTGCTGGTGATGGCATTCGACGGCGAAGCCGCCGAACCCTTCATCGCACGCGACGGCCAGATCGTGCTTGGGCCGGGCACGCGGGCCGATGCGTTCGTCGATGCGACGCGCCCGTCCGGCACGGCGTCCGACATTCTGCTGCATGACGGCACCAAGGCGATGCCGGTCGGGCGCATCGTCACCTCCGGCGAGGCGCGCGCCGCGTCCCTGCCCGTGGCAGCACCGCTCGCGCCGAGTGCTTCTCCGCGCATCGATCTGAAAACCGCGCAGCGTTTCGACTTGTCGCTCGATCCC
>DASWQB010000082.1:0-3270 GCA_036398335.1 Afipia sp.
CGCTTTTGCGATCAAACGCAAATAATGATGGCGCGGTATTGGCCGCAGCCCCAGACACGTCGCAAGATTGTCGTCGCTCTCTGCCCGCGCAATCAGGGTGCTAAATCCATGATCGGAAAAGTCGGCGCCGTGATTGTTGACGGTGCTTTCAACCACTTCAACATTGCCGCGCTCGAGCAATACATCGGTCACTGCGATGCTGAGAACTTTGCGTCTGGAAATCGCCAGCAGGTGACCCTGGCTTTTGATGCGGGCGTTGTCGATCAGCATGGCGTCGTCCAGCTGTTCGGATAGCGACAGGACCGGAGCCGCAACCTCGATGATATCATCGAAGGCGAGGGTATGAATCAGCCGTGGCGGTGCTTTCGGAACGGGGGCGAGGCGGCTTGCGAGCAGCGCCTTGGCCGAGGTTTCGATCTGCTGGATCAAGCAGTGAAAGACGTCGTCGAAAACGTCGATCTGCTCGTCGGAGTAGTCCATCGGCGCATTCAGGAACAGATCGGTGACACGACGCAGTGTCGTCACGCGTTTGGCTACGTTGCCGTGGTTGAGCGCGTCTTGCAACTCCTCCAACAGGCCGGCCGTTAGAGCCGCGTTCGTCGAACTCATGACTTCTGTCCCAACCACTCGTTTTATCGGGCGCGGTTCTCGGGCCCGAAGAAAATTTATCCACGTTCAATACGATTACGTCCGCGATCCTTGGCTTGATAAAGTGCGATATCGGCACGTGCCAAAATGCTGTCGGCAGTCTCGTTAGGCCGCATTGTCACGACGCCGGCGGAGAGTGTGACGATCATGCCCGGCGAAATCGTGCTCCAGTCGAGATCGGCGACGATCATCCGCAGCCGGTCGAGCAAGCGTTCGGCGGCTGAGCCGGAGGTGTCCGGCAGGATCAGGAGAAACTCCTCGCCGCCATAGCGGCCGAACTTGTCGATGCCGCGAATGTTGGCGAATATCGTGATCGCGAACGTCCGCAGCGCCTCGTCGCCGGTCGGATGGCCGAAACGATCGTTGATTTTCTTGAACCAGTCTAGATCGATCAGCGCGATGGAGCAGGGCGCTCTGCCGCGCGTCGTCCGTTCGATCTCTTCGTCCAGCGCCTTCATGATGCTGCGCCGGTTGTGCGCCCCGGTGAGTTCGTCGAGTTCGGCCAGCTCTTCGATGCGCTCATAGGCTTCGCGCAGCTGCACGCCTTGATTGTAGAATGACTCGCGAAGCGCGCTTGAGAACATGCCGACGAACATGCATCGCCCGATAGCGGCCACGAGCATCAGCAGGGTGGCGAAGCGTTCGATCAGATTGCCGTGCGGCATGCCGATCGGTTTGTCGGTGAGAAGAAAAAGGTACGCCAGCCCCAGCGTCATCAAGGTCCATGACATCACGTTCTGCGTTGGTGTTGAGCGCAGCGATCCGAACGCGAATACAACGAACAGCGAGCAGAGGAAGACCGAGCCAACTTCCGACGCGATATAGGTGAAGCCCAGCATCAGCGCGATGTTGGCGGTCATCTGCTGGACGACGAGATAATGATCCTTGAAACGGTCGTTAATGCCGGTGTCCAACAACAGTGCAAAGCAGGCAAGGATCAGAAGGCCGGCGATCAGATAAAGCGGTCCGGTCGTTACTGAGGTCGCGCCGGCATAGGCATAAATCAGCAAGATAATCGTATCGACGACGTAGCTGAGCGCCAGCATCGTCAGGATATGACGACGGTGCGGAACGCGGCGTGATAAAACCTCGGGCGCGGTTTCTCGATCGGCGCTTAGCTCGCCGAGCCAGTTCAAAGATGAGACAGGTCCCCGCACAGGCATATCCTTCAAGATTCCTGAGGGTACGAGGCAAAGCCTTTAGTTTTGGTATCATTCTGAGGGCGCTCCGCTTTTCATACCGCGGTGCATCATCCTATGGTTGCAGGTCTTGACGGGCGCACGCCTGACGTGGGCCGAATTCCCGGCTCCTTTCCGGTCAAAACCACCTGAAGAAGAAAGCCGGACCAGGCTTGCACTGTGGCTTGCTCTTGCGTGGCTTTTCCGGGCATTTAAGGAACCATTCATTAACGATTACTCCAAATGCGTGCCGGATCCGATCGGACGTATGCCAGTGCCAGTGACTTTCGAAGTTTATCGGTTCTGATCGAACCCCATTACCTTTTCGTGCGACCAACCTTGCGAGACGGCCATTGAGCGCAACACAAGCGGCTTCGGACGAAACCCTGATCACCCGCATTGCCTGCGGTGACCGCCTTGCGATGCAGGTCCTGTACGGACGGCACCATGTTCGGGTGTTCCGCTTCTCGCTGCGCCTGGTGCGCAACGAGCAGATCGCGGAAGATCTCATCTCCGAGGTCTTTCTCGACGTCTGGCGGCAGGCGGGAAAGTTCGAGGGCCGTTCGCAGGTCTCGACCTGGCTGCTCGCGATTACGAGGTTCAAGGCCCTGTCCGCGCTGCGCAAGCGCAAGGACGCGGAATTGGACGATGATGCTGCTGCCGCGATCGAGGACACCGCCGATAATCCGGAGGTGACGGTCGCGAAAGAGGACACCAGTGAAGCGTTGCGAAAGTGTCTGACCGCACTTTCGCCGGACCATCGGGAGATCGTCGATCTCGTCTACTACCACGAGAAATCCGTGGAAGAGGTCGCGCAGATCGTGGGCATCCCGGAAAACACGGTGAAGACGAGGCTGTTTTACGCGCGCAAAAAACTGGCGGAGCTGCTGAAGGCAGCGGGCATCGAGCGAGGTTGGCCGTGATGGCGAACAAGATTGGCGATAACGAACTCGCAGGCAGCGAGCCGGGCGAAATCGAGGCGCTGCTGCCCTGGCATGCGGCTGGTACACTGAGCGCCCGCGATGCGAGCCGCGTCGCGGAAGCGCTGGCGCGCGATCCTGATCTGGCCCTGCAATTCGCTGCGGTCCAGGACGAATATGCCGAAACCATTTCGCTGAACGAGAGTCTCGGTGCGCCATCGGCGCGCGCGATGCAAAAGCTGTTCGCCGCAATCGACGCCGAGCCCGCGCGCGCGGAGGCGCCTGCATTCAATCCGCTCGCGCGTATCGGGGAGTTCTTCACGTCGCTCTCGCCGCGCACGCTGGCCTGGTCGGCGGTCGCCGGCGCCTGTGCGCTGGTATTGCAGGCCGGGATCATTGGCACTGTGCTGGTGAAAAGCCAGTCCGCCAGTTTCCAGACCGCCTCCTATGAAGCGAAAACCAATGCAGGAACCCGTGCACTGATCGGCTTTAGTGCCGACGCCCGTCTTGCGGATATCACGAAT
>DASWQB010000083.1:0-12389 GCA_036398335.1 Afipia sp.
CGACCACGCAATAGAGGCAGTTATAGGCATCCTGCAATTTGACGAAATTGACGATCGCGCCAAGGTAGTTGCCGAGGTGCAGATTGCCCGTCGGCTGGACGCCTGAAAAAACCCGCTCAATCGGCATGAAAATAATCCCGAAAATCAGTCAGAGGCTTCGCCCTGTTTGGCGGCCTGTGTAACCGCTTGGACTTCATGCGCGCAAGCACAACAGTGTCAATTTCTCAGTCGTTCCCTGTATCGTTCTTCGGCTCGCGTTCGCGCAGGCCGACGATGGCCTCGCCCCAGCTCACGACGCCGAACAGATCGAGCAGCAGGCCGTAGAGCGAGATGCCGGCCGCCACCAGCCCGCCGAGGATGGTGAGCTGCGCGACAAAGGCGGCGTTCTCCATCACCGGCGCGACGAAGATGTCCGAGGTCAGCAGCGTCGCTCCCATGATGGCGGCGCAGGCCACGATGCGCGGCAGCCGCCGCCGTGCGGTGGCATCGAACGAAAATCCGAAGGTCGTCGCGCCGCGCCAGCTTAGCAGCACTGCGCAAAACCACGCGCCCAATGAGATGCCGACGGCGACGCCGTTCGCGCCAAGCGTGCGGTGCAGGCCAAGACCCGTCAATACCGCGACGGCGATGCCCGACAGCGTGGCGTAAAGCGGCGTTCTGGTGTCGTCGCGGGCGAAGAATGCCGCCGACAAAATCTTGATCAGCACATGCGCGGGCAGGCCGATGGCAAGCAGAGCCAGCGCCTGCCCGGTGGCGTGCGTGTCCTGCGCGGTGAACGCGCCGCGCTCGAACAGGATGCGAACAATCGGTTGGCTCAGCACGATCAGCGCGATGGTCGCGGGAACGGCGAGCGCGGTTGCAAGTTCAAGCGCGCGAGATTCGGCATGCGCCAGCGCGGCGCGGTCGTTGTTATGGATAGCGCGGGTCAGTTCGGGCATCAGCACGGCGCCCATCGCGACGCCGACCATGCCGAGCGGCAGTTCGATCAGGCGGTTGGCAAAGTAAAGCCAAGACACAGCGGCAGGCGAGCTCGATGCGATGATCGCGCCGCCGACAATCAGGAATTGTGGGCAGGCATTGGCGATCATGCCGGGAATGCCTTTGCGATAAAAGCCGCGAATCTGCGGATCGAACGACACCCTGACCGGGGTGGCGATGCCGGGCCTGCCGGGGCGGCGCTGAATCAGGATCAGCGTTTGAAAAAGCCCGGCGATGCCGACGGTGGCCGCAACCACGGTGGCGGAGAACAGCGGATCGTGCCGCCAGATCAGCAGCACCGCCAGCGTGACGATCAGCGTCAGGTTGAACAGCGCCGGGGAAAATGCGGTGAGTACAAAGCGGTGTTCGGCGTTGAGCACGCCCATCATCACCGTCACCGGGCCGACGAAGGCGAAATACGGCATCATCAGCCGCGCGTTGTCGACCGCCAGTTGCAGCGTGTCGCGGCCGATGAAACCCGGCGCCAAAAGCGAGATCACCAGCGGCATCAGGATGAACAGCATCGCTGCGATACCGATCAAGATCACGCTGACGCTGCCCAGTACGCGGCCGGCGAAAGCAGCGGCGGCGACTTTGCCCTCGGTTTCGCGCAGCCGCAGATAGCCAGGCACCAGCGCGGCATTCAGCGCGCCTTCCGTCAGCGAGCGCCGCGCCACATTGATGAACTGGAAGGCGACCAGAAACGCGTCCGCGACAGGTCCTGCGCCGAGCAGCGCCGCGATCATGGAATCGCGGATGAATCCCAAAAGACGGGAGACCAGCGTGCCGCAGGAGAGGGTGAGAAGATGCCGGATCATCGATGCATTCTAGTGATGTTTATAGCGGTGCAGGAACAGCGCCGGCTTGCTGCTTGAGGCCGTGTCGTGATAGGTCGCGGGCGTTCGTCGCCATCAATAGCCAGTTTCAGTGGCTTTCGCGCCCTTCCCAGTGATCCGGTTCTGACATTCGTATTTCATACTTAGCGGGCTCTTTTACGAATGTCAGAACCAAAGGATCACTGGAATAATTATGATTACCCGGTGTCCTTTCGTATCCGACGTTTGCTAGGAATGCGCTGCGAAATAATGCAAACGTCGGATACAGGACACCGAGAGGATTAACATTAATGACCACCGCCCAATACGATGTGCTTGGAATCGGCAACGCCATTTTCGACATTCTGGTCCAGACCGACGATGCTTTCCTCAGCAACCATGGCATGGCCAAGGGTTCGATGGCGCTGATCGACGAGGCGCGGGCCACCGCCGTGTATCAGGCGATGGGCCCCGCGACGGAAATCTCCGGCGGATCGGCGGCGAACACCATCGTCGGCGTCGCCGATTTCGGCGCGCGTGCCGCCTATATCGGCAAGGTCAAGGACGACCAGATCGGCAAGCTCTACACGCACGACATCCGCGCCGCGAAGGTGGCGTTCGACACGCCGCCCGCTTCGAGCGGCCCGGCGACAGGGTGTTCCTACATTCTGGTGACGCCGGACGGCGAGCGCACCATGAACACCTATCTCGGCGCGGCGCAGGATCTGGCGCCCGCCGATATCGACGATGCGAAAATAGCGGCTTCAAGGATCGTCTATCTCGAAGGTTATTTGTGGGATCCGAAAAGCGCCAAGGAAGCGTTCGTCAAGGCGGCGACCATCGCGCATGACAACAAGCGCATGGTGGCGCTGACGCTGTCCGATGCATTTTGCGTCGGGCGTTATCGCGGTGAATTTCTCGATCTGATTCGCAGCAAGACAGTGGACCTAATTTTCGCCAACGAGGCCGAGCTCACTTCGCTCTATGAGACCGACGATTTCGACAAGGCGCTTGTCCAGCTTCGCAAGGATGCCACGCTCGGCGTGGTGACGCGCAGCGAGAAGGGCTGCGTGGTCGCGAACAAGGATGGCGTCACGGCGGTGCCCGCGTTCCCGGTGAGTAAAGTTGTCGATACCACCGGCGCTGGCGACCTGTTTGCCGCCGGTTTCCTGTTCGGTCTGGTGCGCGGTGTTAACCATGAGGAGGCGGGCCGTCTTGGCGCGCTCGCCGCCGCAGAGGTGATCCAGCATATCGGTGCCCGCCCGCAGACCTCGTTGAAAGCCATGGCGCAGAAACACGGACTCACCGTTTAGCAGCCATGCTTTTGGCGCTTGGCGCGCCATCTTGCCGCCGCAAGCCGGCATCATTAGTTCAGCCACACCGAACGACGGAACGAGATGAACCTGTTTGCGTTTCAGACGCACCAACAGGTTGGTTGGCTTTTCTATTGAAGAATCGAGGATACGATGATCGCGACATGGGGTGAGTGGAAAAAATATCCCAAGGGCGCGCCGGGCGACAGGCTGGAAGCGCCGGTTGGTCCAGGCATCTACGAAGTGCGCAAGACGAACTCCGGCGCGCTGTATGCGTTTGGTGCGGTCGATAACCTCGCCGAAGCGCTCGCCCGGCTTGGAACGCCGTCGCGCTCGCTGGCGACCTTTTTCATCAAGCGCGAAGCGCCGCATCTGCCGGATCTCGAATACCGCACTTGCGCCACGGACACCAAGGCGCAAGCGAAGATCGCAGCCGAGCGCATGATCGGCCGCCGCGAAGCCTATATGGCCGGAGCGGCCTGATCGAAAACACCGTCGGCATTTCAGGCATGCTCTTCAAGCACGTGAAGATGTTTCTCTTCCGTCATGGCCGGGCATCGCCGTTCGAAGAACGGCGTTCCAAAGAACGCCTATGTCCCGGCCATCCACCTTCCTTGCTCGAATGTTGCCAAGACGTGGATACACGGCGCAAGGCCGGCATGACGAGCTTCTCGGCAAGCCTGTTTTTTGAGTCTCATTTTGAGACGGACGCAGCCTGCATCCGCTTGTGAAAAGGGGTGATTTCCAGGATTCTATCAGGCCGCGTTGGTCGAATTGATTTTCGCACGCAGCAATTTGCGAACGGCTGACGAAGCCGCGACCGTTCCTTTTTCAACGAACGCCTCATGGTTGCTTTCGATCTCGTCAAGATCGTAGCAGTAATTCACCATCAGTCCGTGCGACTGCTGAACGCCTTTTTCCGATACATCGCCGAGAAAATTCAGCCGCTCCAGCCGCGCGCCGTTGCCGAGATGAAAGCGCGCGACCGGATCGATCTGGCGGCCGCGTTTGTCTTTCGCTTCCAGAAAATATTGCGCGGCGGCGGCGAGCAGCACGGGGCGCACGCGCTCGGTGATGGCCGTATCGTCCGGCCATCTTGCTTGGTCGAGCAGCGACAATGTCTCTTTATCAACGGCATCGAGAAACGCCGAATTCTCATTGGCGCGTTCGCGTGACAGCCAGCCGGCGAAGCCCGGCACCGGCGAGAGCGTGACGAAGGTGTGCAGGTTTGGCAGTTCGCGCTTGAGATCTTCCACCACCTGCTTGATGAGGAAGTTGCCGAAGGAAATGCCGCCGAGGCCCTTTTGCGTGTTGGAGATCGAATAGAACACCGCGGTCGTTGCCTGCGAGGCTGCAATCGGCGCGCGGCCTTCTTCCAGAAGCGGCGCGATGCTGGAGGGCGTGTCGCGCGTCAGCGCGACCTCGACAAAGATTAAGGGCTCGTCGACGAGCTGCGGATGAAAAAAGCCGTAGCAGCGTCGGTCCGAGGGCGCGAGGCGGCCGCGCAGATCGTCCCAGTTTCGGATCGCATGCACCGCCTCATAGCGGATGATCTTTTCCAGAATGTTGGCCGGCGTGGTCCAGTCGATCCGGTGCAGCACGAGGAAGCCGCGATTGAACCATGACGCGAACAGATGCATGAAATCGCTGTCGACCGGCTGCAATTGCGGATGCTCGGCCATGTTCGCCAAAAGCGCCTCGCGCATGCGCACCAGCGCGGCGGTGCCGCCCGGCGCGAGGTTGAGCCGACGGATCAATTCCTGGCGGCGCGGTTCGGCGGCGTTGTGAAGCGCGCTGACGGCGGCGGCGCTGAAGCCGTCCTTGCGGACCTTCTCCATCGCCTGCTCGATCGACTGCTGGTCGGGTCCAAACAGATCGGCAAGTGCTTTGAGAAACGCCAGCCGTTCCGGCGGCGAGGCGGCGGCATAGCCCGCGAGCAGGGTCTGCGCCAGCGCAACGCCGGTCGCTTCGCCGCGCCGCGACAGCAGCGTTTCGCCAAGCTCGATCAGTTCGCCTTCGGTGAGCGCATGCGGCGCGGAGGCCTGCGTCAATCCGCGCAGCAGATGCCGCCCGCGCTCTGTCAGCGTGCCGAGCAGATTGCTCAGGAATTCCGGCGCGCGGTCAAATCCGAGTGTCGGCATCGTGGTCTCCAGCCTTATCCGGCAGCGTCAGTCGTCTGCGATCTCACCAAGCCTCAAGATTCGGGCAGCGGTATGAACTCGTGCTCGTTCGGGACGTGAGTAAAGCGTCCGCTCTTCCAGTCCTGCTTGGCCTGTTCGATCCGCTCGCGGCTCGAGGACACGAAATTCCACCAGATGTAACGCGGGCCTTCAAGCGCGGTGCCGCCGAGGAACATCACGCGCGCGGTTGTCACCGCCTTGATGGTGATGCGGTCGCCGGGGCGGAAGATCAAAAGGCGCGGGCCCTGAAACCTGTCGCCGGCGATCTCGATCTCGCCATCGACCACATAGACCGCGCGCTCTTCATGGTCGGCATCGAGCGGCGCGCTGGCGCCAGCGTCGAGCGCGACCTCGGCATAAAACCAGGGCGACACCATCTCGACCGGCGACGATGCGCCGAAGGCCGCGCCCGCGATCACGCGCGCCTTGAAGCCCCTATCTTCGACCATCGGCAGACTTGCCGCGCCGTAATGCTGGAACGACGGCGCGATTTCCTCGCGTCCGGCCGGCAATGCGATCCAGCTTTGCAGGCCGAGCATGGTCTGGCCGCTGGCGCGCTGCACGTCCGGCGTGCGCTCCGAATGCGCGATGCCGCGCCCCGCCGTCATCAGGTTCATCGCGCCGGGCTGGATTTCCTGAATGTTGCCCTCGCTGTCGCGGTGCATGATGCTGCCGTCGAACAGATAGGTCACGGTGGCGAGCCCGATATGCGGATGCGGGCGAACGTCCATGCCCTTGCCGGCAAGGAATTGCACCGGGCCGAAATGATCGAAGAAAATAAAAGGCCCGACCATCTGCCGCTTGCCATGCGGCAGTGCGCGGCGGACGGCAAAGCCGTCGCCAAGATCGCGGGTGCGCGGCACGATGACGAGTTCGAGGGCGTCGCAGGACGGCGCGTCGCCAAGGGCGGGGTCGTTGGACGGCATCCAGCTCATCGTGCAGCTCCATCACGGGCTTTGAGCATGATCCGGAAAACTGGGAACCGGTTTTCCGAAAAGATCATGCGCAAACATATAGAATAGAGGGAACGATTATAGCGTGATTACGATGACGCGCGAGTAAGGCGCGGATGGGGCGCCTCAGTTCGTTAAGGAGCGGCTGAAGCTCGTCGCGGTCTATTCTATCTCATCTCCCCATGTAGATAGGCCGAAAGCTCGTCAGGCGTCCCCATGGGAAAGGCTTCCTTCAAATAGTTGAGGAAGGCGGACACGCGCGCGCTCAGCAGCCGCCGCGATGGATAAAGTGTCCACAGCGCGATATCCGGTCCGTCCACGTCGCCCCAATGGACCAGTGTGCCGGCCGCCAGGTCGTGACTCACCAAAGACACCGGCAGGCATCCGGCGCCGACGCCAGCCCGGACCGAATCGCGGACCATGACAAGCGATGACAGGCGTAGGACCGGATCAACCGCGATGTGCGCTCTTCCAGTCGGCGTCATCACATCCCAGGACGCACTCCGGTCGCCCGCGCCGCGCACGACGGCTGGAACGGTGAGGTTTTCTGCCGGCCGTTTCAGGCTCGGGTTTGCCACGACCACCAGCCGATCACGCAGAAAAATCCGTCCGACAAGGCTTTCATCCGGATTCGGATTGACCCGGATCACCAGGTCATAACCTTCCTCCACCATGTCGACAGACCTGTCCTCTGTCGTGACCTCAAGCCGAACTTCCGGATATTTCAGCGCGAACCCGGCGGTGAGTTTACCCATCGCGGTCTGTGAGAAGAGCAAAGGTGCGCTGATCCGCAATCTGCCACGCGGGCTGTTCCCGCCCGAAGCGATCGCTGCCGCCGTCTCGTCGAGTTCAGTGAGCAATGCCCCGGTCCGTTCGTAAAGCGCCCGTCCTTCCTGGGTGAGTTTTAATGCGCGTGCGCCGCGCTCGAACAGGCGCAAGTCGAGGCTACTCTCCAGTTCTGCTACCCGGCGGGACAGGGTCGCTTTCGGACGTCCGGCTGCGCGTGCGGCTCGTCCGAACCCTCCGTGCCGGGCGACAAGATTGAAATCAGCGAGAGCGAGCAAATCCATTCGTTCCACCAGTGAGACGGTATGTCTAAATATATCGTCTATCGGTTGAAATGTGGATCACTAACTTGCCCGGGTGACCTTAACCAAACCCGGAGTGACCCCAATGACCATCCTCGTTACCGGCGCCACCGGCCGTGTCGGCCGCCACCTCGTCAGCCACCTCGTCAAGCGTGGCGCGGACGTCCGCGCTCTCGTCCGCGATCCTTCGAAGACCAACCTTCCGGCCAATGTGAAGGTCGTGCAAGGCGACCTGCTCGATATCGACTCGCTCCGCACCGCGCTCAGCGGCGTCCGCACACTGTTCCTGCTCAATGCGGTGTCGGGAGACGAGTTCACCCAGGCGCTTATCGCTCTGAACATTGCACGCGAGTCAGGCGTTGAGCGGGTCGTCTATCTGTCGGTGATCCACAACGATCGCTTCGTGAACGTGCCTCACTTCGCGGTGAAGTCCGGCGCCGAGCGGATGATCGAACAGATGGGCTTCAGCGCCACGATCCTGCGTCCCTCCTATTTCATCAACAATGACATCATGATCAAGGATGTCATCCTCAACCACGGCGTCTATCCGATGCCGATCGGTAGCAAGGGCATCGCCATGGTCGATGTCCGTGACATTGCCGAGGTCGCAGCGATCGAGCTGATCCGCCGGGAACAGGCGCCAGGCAAGCTGCCGATCGAAACCATCAATCTGGTCGGCCCTGATACGCTGACTGGTTCCGATGTGGCTGCGATCTGGTCAGATGTCCTGGGCCGCCCGATTGTCTATGGCGGCGATGACCCCACCGGCTTCGAACAGAATCTGGCGAGCTTCATGCCAAAATGGATGGCCTATGAAATGCGTCTGATGGCCGAGCGCTATGTCAGCGACGGCATGATCCCGGACGCCGGCGATGTCGAGCGTCTGGGCAAGATCTTGGGCCGCCCGTTGCACTCATATCGCAACTACGCGAGTGAGATCGCGGCCTCGGCGTGACGGCCGAGACTCGCGGATTGCTCGACCAGGGCAAGCTTTGATCACCAGGGACATAAATGACGGGACTGCCTTAAGAGGCGTTCCGTCTTTCAATATTCGCTTGATGCGCGATGCGCAGTCTTTAGACATCCACATTCGCGTCGAGCGAATTGTCCTGGATGAATTCGCGGCGCGGTTCGACGATGTCGCCCATCAGCTTGGTGAAGATGTCGTCGGCGGCGTCGACTTCCTTGACCTTCACCTGCAGCAGCGAGCGCGCATTGACGTCGAGCGTCGTCTCCCAGAGCTGGCTCGGGTTCATTTCGCCGAGGCCTTTATAGCGCTGATAGCTCACGCCCTTGCGCCCGGCCTCGGTCACCGCCTCGAACAGGCTCACCGGCCCGTGGATCGCCGTCTCGCTATCCTTGCGGCGAAGCGTGGCGCTGCGCGGATAGGCCTCCTGCAACCGTCCGGCATATTCATCGAGCTTGCGCGCCTCGGCCGAGCCGAGCAGGGCATCGTCGATGACCGCGACATCCTTCACGCCGCGCACCGTGCGTTCGAAGAAATAGCCTTCGCCTTCCTTGAAGCTGCCGATCCAGCCGCGCTCGACCTCGTCGGCCAGCGCATCGAGGCGCTTGGCGATGTAGTCGGCGGCGGCGTTGGCGGTCTCGCTGTTGCCGACCACGCTCGGACTCAAGACGCCGGCGATCGCGGCCTGTTCGACCACGCTGCGATTATAGCGGCTGTGCATATTCATCAGGATGCCGCGAATGACGCGCGCATCCTCGACCAGTGTCTGCAGATCGCGGCCGCGGCGTTCCTCGCCCGACGACAGCTTGAGGATGCAATCGTCCAGACCTGTCTCGATCAAATAATCTTCCAGCGCGCGTTCGTCCTTCAGGTATTGCTCGGACTTGCCGCGCATCACCTTGTAGAGTGGCGGCTGCGCGATATAGAGGAAACCGCCTTCGATCAGCGTCGGCATCTGGCGGAAGAAGAACGTCAGCAGCAGCGTGCGGATATGCGCGCCGTCGACGTCGGCGTCGGTCATGATGATAATCTTGTGGTAGCGCAGCTTGGCGATATCGAAATCGTCGCGCCCGATGCCGGTGCCGAGCGCGGTGATGAGCGTGCCGACCTGCTCGGAGCCCAGCATCTTGTCGAAGCGCGCGCGCTCGACGTTGAGGATTTTTCCGCGCAATGGAAGAACCGCCTGGAATTCGCGGTTGCGTCCCTGCTTGGCGGAGCCGCCGGCGGAATCGCCCTCGACGATGAACAGTTCGGATTTGGCGGGATCGCGCTCCTGGCAGTCGGCAAGCTTGCCGGGCAATGAGGCGATGTCGAGCGCGCCCTTGCGGCGTGTGAGATCGCGCGCTTTGCGCGCTGCCTCACGCGCAGCGGCGGCCTCGATCACCTTGCCGACGATGGTTTTGGCCTCAGCGGGATGCTCCTCGAACCATGCCGAGAGCGCGGCGTTCAGAACGTTCTCGACCACCGGGCGCACTTCGGACGAAACAAGTTTGTCCTTGGTCTGCGAGGAGAATTTCGGATCTGGCACCTTCACCGACAAAACGGCGGTGAGGCCCTCGCGGCAATCGTCGCCGGTCAGCGCGATCTTTTCCTTTTTCGCCATCGCGTCGGCATAGCTTGTCACCTGACGCGTCAGCGCGCCGCGGAAACCTGCCAGATGCGTGCCGCCATCGCGCTGCGGAATGTTGTTGGTGAAGCACAGCACATTCTCGTGGTAGCTGTCGTTCCACCACATCGCGACTTCGACGGTGATGCCGTTCTGCTCCGAACGCATCACGATCGGCGCCGGCACCACCGGCTTCTTGTTGCGGTCGAGATATTTGACGAATTCCTCGACTCCGCCCTCGTAGAACAGTTCGACGCGCTGCTCGACCGCATGGCGCATGTCGGACAAGAGGATGTTGACGCCGGAATTCAAAAACGCGAGCTCGCGCAGGCGATGCTCCAGCGTGGCGAAATCATATTCGACATTGGTGAAGGTCTCGGTCGAGGCCAGAAACGTCACTTCGGTGCCGCGCTTACCGTCGGCGTCGCCGACCACTTTCAGCGGGGCGACCGCATCGCCGTGGTTGAACTCGATGACGTGTTCCTTGCCATCGCGCCAGACACGCAGTTCGAGCCTGCTGGAGAGCGCGTTGACCACCGACACGCCGACGCCATGCAAGCCGCCGGAGACCTTGTAGGAGTTCTGGTCGAATTTTCCGCCGGCGTGAAGCTGGGTCATGATGACCTCGGCCGCCGAGATGCCTTCACCCTTGTGGATGTCGGTCGGAATGCCGCGGCCGTCGTCGCGCACCGTCACGGAGTTATCGGGATTGAGGATCACTTCGACGCGCGTGGCGTGACCGGCCAGCGCCTCGTCGATGGCGTTGTCGACCACCTCATAGACCATGTGGTGGAGACCCGAGCCGTCATCGGTGTCGCCGATATACATGCCCGGACGTTTGCGGACCGCATCGAGGCCCTTGAGCACCCGGATCGATTCCGCGCCATATTCCGCGTTCGGATTGGGCGCCGGTGCGGCGCTGCTTTGCCGGGCTGGTTCAGTCATGAGGAGCCTTCAAGAACGGCATGAGGAGGTCAGAAAAGATGGTTCGCGCGGGTCAGTGAGGGGCCGAATCAGGACACCAAACACACGCGCCCATTTGTCAATTTGTGACATGAATTCAGGGCATCGCCTAGGACAAAGTGAGCAGTATCAAGCCATTGAATAAATAGGATTTTCAGGCCTTTTTTCAAGCCCCCCGGAAGGCGTTTTCGGGACTGTGGAAAAGCGTGATTCGGCGAGGTTTCGGCGGACCAGTTTGCCGATCGCGCCGTCATGGATTTGGGTGTCATGGCCGGGCTTCGTCCCGGCCATCCACGTCTTGGTGCGGGCGAAAAGAAGACCTGGATGCGCGACAAGCGCGGGCATGACGAATGAGAGATTTGCGCAATTTGCGTTATGGCGATCACCCGCGCTGCGAAATCTTGCCGCCATCGACACCGAAAATATCCGCGCGTGAGCCGAGATCGGCGAAAGAAGCCGGGTCCGCTCCGGTCATCCAGACCTGCGCGCCGAGCTTGGCCAGTTCATCGAACAATGCGATGCGCCGCCCGGGATCGAGATGCGCGACCACTTCATCGAGCAACAGCAACGGCGTGATGCCGGTCATGTCCGCGACAAGCCCCGCATGAGCGAGAACAAGCCCGATCAGCAGCGCCTTCTGCTCGCCGGTCGAGGCGTCGCGCGCGGGCATGTTTTTCGGCGCGTAGATCACCTGAAGGTCGGTTGTGTGCGGGCCATTCAGGGTGCGCCCCGCGGCAGCGTCCTTCGCGCGGCCCTCGCGCAGGATATCGCGGTAGCGATCCTCGACCGCTGTGGCCGGTTCGCTCAAGAGCGCGCTTTCCATCCAGCCGTCGAGCGAAATGTCCGCGGACGGAAATGGCGAGCCCGCGCCGCGCGTCGCCAGCGCCGCCGCGAGGCGCTGCAAGGTATGGCCGCGCTGGGCGGCGACCGCGACAGCAAGCTCGGCCGTTTCGCGCTCGATGGCATCGCACCAATGCGAATCGAAGTTGCGGTCTTCGAGAAGGCGATTGCGCGAGCGCAGCGACCGCTCCAATGCGGAGATGCGGCTTGAATGATCCTTGTCGATCGCCAGAACCAGCCGGTCGAAAAACCGCCGCCGCTCGGAGGCGGCGCCCATGAACAGGCCGTCCATCGACGGCGTCAGCCACACCATGCGCAGATGATCGCCGAACGCCGCCGGCGAGGCGACCGGCTCGCGGTCGATCCGCGCGCGGCGGCTCGTTGCAGCGCCCTCCGCATGCGGCGCGTCGATGCCGGTTCCGAGCGTGGCGAGCCCGCCTTCGCCCTCGACCTCGGCGGACACCGCCCATGAACCATCGCCTTGATTATCGGCGACGTCGTCCAGCGTGGCGCGGCGCAGCCCGCGTCCCGGCGACAGAAATGAAATCGCCTCAAGGCAATTGGTCTTGCCCGCGCCGTTCGGCCCGACCAGCACGATGAGATCGGCGGAGGTGGTCAGCGACGCCGCGCGATAATTGCGGAAATGCGTGAGGCTGAGGCGCAGGATGCGGGAGACGGTCATGGTG
>DASWQB010000084.1:0-13149 GCA_036398335.1 Afipia sp.
GACGGCTTTTTGGAACGTGCCGCGCACGTCGCCGACATTGCCGCCCAGCGCGATCAGCACGCTTGTCATTCCTGGTGTCCTGTGTGCGACGTTCGCCTGACTTCGCAGCGCCCTCCGAGCGAACGTCGGATACGAAAGGACACCAGCGATTATAATTCGAGTGATCCTTTGGTCCTGACATTCGTGAAGTGCCCGCGGAGATCCCGGACGAATGTCAGAACCGGATCACTCGGCCCGCGTGCGGGTGATGATAACGCCCACATCGTCGAAGATCGCCGCGATCGGCGCGTGCGGCTTGTGCACCGTGACCTTGACCGCACTGATCCGCGCGAAGCTCTTGAGGATCGCCTCGGCGACAGCGCCGGCCGAACGCTCCAGCAGGTAATAATTCTGGCCCTTGAAGGCGGCGCTCGCGGTGGCGACCACGTCCGAATAGGACACGGTGTCGGCGAGCTTGTCGGTGCGGGAAGATTCCGCCAGATCAATCGACAGTTCAAGGTCGATGACGAAACGCTGGCCAACCTCGGCCTCATGTTCCATCACGCCGTGGCGGGCATGGATCAGAAGCCCGCGAATGAAAATCGTGTCGCTCATCGTTCGTCCTTGAGAGTCTTGTTCTTGATCGTGTCTGTGATCGCCGCCTGCACCTTCAGCGCCTGCACGGTTTCCGCCACGTCATGGGCGCGGATGATGTTCGCGCCGCGCTCAGCCGCCATGAGGTGCGCGGCGAGCGAGCCACCGAGCCGCTGATGCGGCTGCGATGGCGTAACGGTGTCGATGAAGCGCTTGCGCGACGCGCCGACAAGCAGCGGCATCCCAAATTGGCACAGTTCATCGAGACGCGCCAGCACGGTCATGCTTTGTCCGGGCGTCTTGCCGAAGCCGATGCCGGGATCGAGTGCGATATGGCCTTCCGGAATTCCGGCCCGCGCGGCGATGCCGAGCGAACGGGCGAAGAAGGCTTCGATATCTTTCATGATGTCGATGGCCGGGTCCGCGCTGTCACGGTTGTGCATGATGATTACGGGTGCGCCGCGCTCCGCGATCACGCGCGCCATCGCTTCGTCGCGTTGCAGGCCCCAGACGTCGTTCGCGATTGCAGCGCCGTTGTCGAGCGCCCATGCGGTGACCAGCGCCTTCATGCTGTCGATGGAGACGGGCGTACCCAGCGCGGCGACCTTCGGCAGGATCGGTTTGAGGCGTGCGAGTTCATCCTGCGCGGAGACCGGCGTGGCACCGTAGGGCCGGGTGGATTCCGCGCCGATGTCCAGAACATCCGCGCCAGCGGCGATCATCGCCTTGGCATGCTCCAGCGCCAGTTCAGGATCGAGGAATGCGCCGCCGTCGGAGAATGAGTCCGGGGTGATGTTCAAGATGCCCATCACGGCGGGATAGGGGCGCGCGGTCAGCACACGCAGCAGCGGGTGGGGCTGCGCCGAGTTTTGAATCAAGCCCGGTATTGGCGGGGTTTTCGCCGTGCTCATGCGCTGGCTTTGCGCGGTCGGCGGCGCCGAGTCAAGACAGGCCAGTGGCATAAAGCTCGTCGTCCCCGCGCAGGCGGGGACCCAGTCTTTGTTTTGGAAAGAAGAGAATTTTTATAAGAGGCTAGGTCCCCGCCTGCGCGGGGACGACGCTGAGTATGTAATCAGCACCCAGCCAAATCAACTCAGTACGAAATTTTCAGCGGCAGTTTGCGCGCCCGCTCGATCAATTGATGGACCGATTTTTCGGAAGGAAGAACCTCGACCAGCTTCTTCTTCTTGTTGGCTTCGGCCATGGCTTCCGCCAGCCGCCCCGGATTGCGCAGCGCGAATTCGCGCACCGTCTTGACGCCGGCGGCGCGCAGCAATTCGGCCTTGGCCTTGCCCATGCCCTTGATGCGCATGCAGTCGGCGATGTTGGCCCATTCCAGAATCTGCTTCTCGCAAAGGCCGGTGGCGGCGCTGAGCGCCTTGCGGTCCTTGAAGGTACTGGCTTTTTCCAGAAGCGTTTCGGTAGTCCGGATGCCTTGCGCCTTGAGTTTGGCGGTCGCGAGCGGGCCAAGCCCGTCAATCATGGAAAGTGGATATGTCATCGGTCCCAAAAGGTTCTCAATAAGAAATCAGGCAGAGCGTCCGAACGCGGCGCTCCTGCGCGGCCCCGGATTTTAGTCTCTCGGATAGAGAGCAGGTTCACTGCCAGCACTGCGATTTAAATTGCCAGCGCTGCGCTTCAAAAGGACTTGTCCGGACAATATGGAAGAAATTTCAATGCCAGTTCCGCAATCGCGATGCGTATTGCTGTTCCGGTGCGTCAATATTCGATGCGTCAATACCGGGCCGGCGGCCGCAAGGCCGCTGCGCCACTTCGTCAAAGTATTCATAGTGCCCCGTCTCTTCCGGTTGCGTGCCGGATCATTGTTTATGATTTTATCTTGAGCGGATGCGTCGCGAATTACAAGTGATGAAGTTCGTGGAATATGCGATTCCCTTTTCGTCGGATGCAAACTGTTGCCGCAATGCCCGAGCAGGCGTGCAATTTTGTTCAAAATGACGCGGATGAAGATGGAATTTTTCACCGCAGGTGTCGCGAATGGCGTTCTGGTTTCATTTGAATGGATAAAAATTACCCGATAAGCGTCGCGAGCAGCCGTTGACCGGTTCCGATCCGCCTGCAAGATGGTGACGCGTGTCGTGTTCTGGCGTCGTTTGTGCGAGTGCGGCATGATATGAGAGGCATTCGATGGCGAAGACAGTCAAACCTTCAAAGGCACAGGACAAATCGTCCGGCGGATCGGCGGACAAGGCCACCGATAAGACTGCCGACAAGACGGCGAGCAAGACTGCGACCAAATCTGCCGCAAAGTCTGCATCCAAGCCAGCCGACCCCAAGCCAGCCGACGCCAAGCCGACCGCGACAAAGTCGGCAGACACCGACACGGCGATCTTCATCGGCAAGGGCGAAGAGCCCGCGTTCCTGACGCTGGCGCTGGCGAACCGCCACGGCCTCGTCACCGGCGCCACCGGCACCGGCAAGACGGTTTCGCTTCAGGTGATGGCGGAAGGTTTCGCGCGCGCCGGAGTTCCCGTATTCGCCGCCGACATCAAGGGCGACCTGTCCGGCATCTCTGAGATGGGCGAGGCGAAGGACTTTCTCCTCAGCCGCGCCAAGGAGATGGGCCTCGACTTCAAGCCCGATCAGTTCTCGACCGTGTTCTGGGATGTGTTCGGCGAGCAGGGCCATGCGGTGCGCGCGACGGTCACCGAGATGGGGCCGCTGCTGTTATCGCAAATGCTGCAACTGAACGACGTGCAGGAAGGCGTCTTGAACGTCGCCTTCAAGATCGCCGATGAAAAGGGCCTGACGCTGCTCGACTTCAAGGATTTACGCGCGGTCCTCGATGCGATTGCTCCCGGCGGCGACAAAAAAGCCGATCCGGACGCCCCCGATCTTTCGGATATCAAGCAGGCGGCGCAAAGCTTCGGCAACGTGACCAGACAGACGGTCGGCACGATCCAGCGCCAGCTTCTGGTGTTGCAGAACCAGGGAGCCGAAAAATTCTTCGGCGAGCCCGCCCTGCAATTGAAGGACTTCATGCGGACCGACGCGAACGGGCGCGGCATGGTCAATATCCTGGTTGCGGACAAGCTGATGCAGAGCCCCAAGCTCTACGCCACCTTCCTGCTCTGGATGCTGTCGGAACTGTTCGAGGAACTGCCCGAGGTCGGCGATCCGCCGCAGCCGAAACTGGTGTTTTTCTTCGACGAGGCGCATCTGCTCTTTAACGACGCGCCCAAGCCCCTGATGGACAAGATCGAGCAGGTGGTTCGCCTGATCCGCTCCAAGGGCGTCGGCGTCTACTTCGTCACGCAAAACCCGATCGATGTGCCGGACCGGATTCTCGCCCAGCTCGGCAATCGCGTTCAGCATGCGTTGCGCGCGTTCACGCCGCGCGACCAGAAGGCGGTGCAGGCCGCCGCGCAGACGTTCCGGCCGAACCCGAACCTCAACACCGCCCAGGTCATCATGGAACTGGGGAAGGGCGAGGCGCTGGTCTCGTTCCTTGAGGGCAACGGCACCCCGGCGATGGTCGAGCGGGTGATGATCCGCCCGCCGACCGCGCGGATCGGTCCCATCACGCCGGACGAGCGCAAGGCGATCATGGCGGCCAGCCCCGTGATGGGAAAATACGACACCACGGTCGATAACGAATCCGCCTACGAGATTTTGCAAAAACGCGTGAGCGCGACGGCGGCGGACGCCGATGGCCATGACGGCTCGGTGCTCGGCCAGATCGGATCCATCGTCGGCACGATCTTCGGCACCAACACGCCGCGCGGCAAGCTGACCACGGCGCAGGTGATCGCGCGCAACGTCACGCGCTCGGTGACCAACAAGGTCGCGGGCGACGTCGTCGCCGATATCGGCAAGTCGGTCGGCGGCTCGCTGGGCGGCTCGATCGGCCGCTCCATCGTGCGCGGCACCCTCGGCAGCCTGCTGCGGCGATGATGCCTGCGCAGGCCGTCACCCTGAGGTGCCGTAGCGAAGCGGAGGCCTCGAAGGGCGACGGCCTCATCGGCTCAAATCCTGGCCATTCATCCTTCGAGGCTCGCAAGGAGCTCGCACCTCAGGATGACGGATCATCACTCGGTACGAAGACGAACCTCAAAGGATACTCTCATGACCGCCGCCTCGCAGCTTGCTTCCGTTCTCGAACGTGTCGATGCCGATTTCGATCAGAGCCTGGAGCGGCTGTTCGCGCTGTTGCGCATCAAGTCGATCTCGGCGGACTCCGCCTTCGACGCCGACTGCAAGAAAGCCGCCGAGCACCTCAAGGCCGATATCGCTTCCATCGGCTTCGACGCCAAGGTGCTGCCGACCGCGGGCCTTCCGGCCATCGTCGGCAAGAGCAACGGTGCGGGCCCCGGCCAAGGAAAAGGCGCGCATGTGCTGTTCTACGGGCACTACGATGTGCAGCCGGTCGATCCTGTTGAGCTGTGGCACCGTCCGCCCTTCGAGCCGGTGGTCACCGACCACGCCGACGGCCGAAAGATCATCGTCGCGCGCGGCGCGGAGGACGACAAAGGCCAGCTCATGACCTTTGTCGAGGCGTGCCGCGCCTGGAAGAACGTCACCGGCTCGCTGCCGCTCGACATCACCATCCTGATCGAGGGCGAGGAGGAGATCGGCTCGAAAAATTTCGGCCCGTTCCTGGAGAAACATCAGAGCGACCTCAAGGCCGACTTCGCTCTGGTCTGCGACACCGGCATGTGGGACCAGAATACGCCCGCGATCACCACCTCGCTGCGCGGCCTCGTTTATGAGGAGGTCATCATCAAGGCCGCCAACCGCGATTTGCATTCCGGTATCTTCGGCGGCGGCGCGCAAAATCCGATCCGGGTGCTGACACGGATTCTCGGCGGCATCCATGACGACAATGGCCGCGTCACGCTTCCCGGCTTCTATGATGGCGTCAAGGATTTGCCCGCCGACATCCGCGCGCAATGGGAAAAACTCAATCTCACGCCGGACGCTTTCCTCAAGCCCATCGGGCTGTCGATTCCTGCAGGCGAAAAGGATCGTCTCCTGATCGAGCAGATTTCCTCGCGCCCGACCGCCGACATCAACGGCATTGTCGGCGGCTATACCGGCGAGGGCTCGAAAACTGTCATTCCCGCGCAGGCGTCGGCAAAGATTTCATTCCGTCTGGTGGAAGGGCAGGACCCGGCGAAAATCCGGAAAGCCTTCCGCGATTACGTCACCGCGCGTGTGCCGGCGGATTGCACGGCGGAATTCCTCGACCATGCCGGCGCGCCCGCGATCGCACTCGACTGGGGCATGAAGCCGCTGGCGGCGGCGAAGCGCGCGCTGACGGATGAGTGGGGCAGGGATGCGCTCCTGATCGGGTCGGGCGCGTCGATCCCCATCGTGGCGGATTTCAAGCGTACCCTCGGCATCGATACCGTGCTGATCGGTTTCGGTCTGGATGACGACAACATCCATTCGCCGAACGAGAAATATGACCTGAAGAGCTTCCACAAGGGCATCCGCTCCTGGGTGCGGATTCTGGCGGCGTTCGCGGACACGCCGCGCTAACGATGGCTTCATGGCGAGGGGCGAGGCGCAAGCCTCGCGTCTCGAACCATGGCACGCGGCGATTTATGCGCGTCGTCCCCGCGCCGGCGGGGACCCAGGCTTTCTAAAAAATGTTTGCGATAAATCCTGCCAATCAGGATTGTCCTGTTCAATCAGTTTGAGTTTCCATGCGCGATTCCATTTCTTGATACGTTTTTCGCGCAGGATCGCATCTGCTGCAGTTTCATGGCTTTCGATGTACACCAGCCGGTAGACGCCATATTTTTTCACAAATTCAGAACCGTGACCGAGACGGTGCAGTTCGAGACGAGCCGTCACATTGTTGGTCATGCCAACGTAAAGCGTTCCATTCCGTGCGCTTGCGAGGATGTAGACATAGAACACCCGTGCCTCCATGAAACCATGGACTGGGTCCCCGCCTTCGCGGGGACGACGTTTATTGTGCCTAAATAAATATTTCGACAAAATAAAAACGCCGCCCGGAATTGGACGGCGTTTGAAACGTGTAGAGGTTTGTGAGCTGAATCTAGCTCACATTCCCGCGTGGTCAAGAGCGAAACATCAGGGCGCCGGGACCGCCAGCAGGCTGGCGATGCTGAGGCCGCGAATGTCATAGACACGCGCCAACACCACGTCGTCACGCTTGATCTCCGCGATCACCGGCGCCGTCAGTCCCTTGCAGTAGAATTCGCCGAGCGTCATGGCGAAGTCGGCGGCGTGGCTGTCCCAGCCGGTGTGATAGGCTGGCCCGAGCGCAACCTGAGCAGGGCGCTGCGGGCCGCACACCGCGACTTTCCACTTGCGTCCCGCTGGCGGCGACTGGTGATTTTCTTCGATGAAGTCATGCAGTTCGTCGGACGCCTGCTTCAGCGCCAGCCCCCAGTAATCCAGCATGAAGCGGTCGTCGGCCTCGCGAACCGTGCCCGCGATATAGTTGAAGTGCGTGTATTCATACGGATGCAGCCGCACCATCTGAACCAGCGGCAGCATCAGGCCGAAGGCGAAGACCGCAACGCCAAGGCGTTGCAGCGCGTGGCCGGTGTCGTTGTGCTTCAGCCATTCCATGATCCTGGCGAATGCGACGCCGCCGAGAACCGCCATCGGCGGAATGACGAAAATGAAATGCCGTACGCCATTGTAGAGCGCCGGGCGTTTCACCATGGCAATCGCCAGCGGCAGGAACGCTGCCATCGCGATCATCGCCAGAATGGTCTTGCGTTTCGGGTCCGCGCCGGGGCGGATGAGCGTCGTGATCGTGAAGGCGAGGCCGCACAGGCTGAGGCCCATCATGATTTCGGGAAGCTGCAACGCGAACAGCGTCGGCAGATAGGACCATGGCATGTCGGGCACCGACACCAGCGCGCCGTCGAACAATTCCTTCCATGGCTTCTCGAAGAAATGTGAGAAGTACGTCACCGCGCGCAGCGGATTGGCCGGCTCGATCATCGACCACGGCCAGATCAGTCCCATCACGAGATAACCCAGAAGCAGTCCGGGCAGCAGCAGATAACCGACGCGGGCCAGGCGAAAACCGGCGGGTTGCAATCCATGCTCGGCGATGTCGGCACGCCAGATCGGAATGAAGCCGATCACCGCATAGATCAGCGCGAGGCCGCCCAGCACGCGGCAGCCGAGCGACAGTCCCGCGCCAAGGCCGACGATCAATATCGTGTGGGCCGAAGGGGAGGGATATTCCTGCGCCAGCCGCACCAGCCCGAGCATCAGGACAATCATCGCGACCGCGAAAGGCGCGTCCTTCGGATTCATGAACATATGGCCGTAGAACATCGGACATAGCGCGAGCAGCATCACCGCCGCCACGCCCGCGACGGGTCCGGCGATGCGGCGCGCCAGACGCCACGTCACGGCAAGGCCGACGACGCCAACGACGGCGCCGAGCAGCCGGCGGGTCTCGAACAATTCGAGAGGGATGATCTTGTGAAGTAGCGCGGCCGCCATGTCGAAGCCGCCGCCGTACATATAAAGGTTGGCGAATGACAGCGCGTGGGTGTCCCTGAATCCGGACCCCAGCATTTTCAAAAGCAGATCAGCGTATTCGGCGTGAGTATAATCGTCCCAGCCCAGCCCGTAATCGCGGAAGGTCAATCCGGCGATCAGCGCGACGATCGCGAGTGTCAGATAAGCGAGATCGTCGCAAGTCTCTTCCATCGATCGCCGCGCGGGCGCATCGAGTTCCGTGGATGTAATGGATGACATCGTGCTTGGTGGTCCAATTCCTCGATGGCTTCGTTCGGCCATTCCCCAAGCCGACTATAACTGCTTTCAGGCGCTCAAGTAATTACGGATTGTGGCTTAATTTACCTAATGCGGTGCAACATGCGAAACGAGGTAAAAATCCTCCGGCGACATGGGTCCAATGCGCTGCACGCGCGTTATTTCTTCGTCCGCGGACTATAACGCTGACGCTTACACGCGGAGATATACACAGCCGGGAGATTTCCATTTTCCGGCACCGATTTTGACATTATTGTGTCGAATTGAACCGTAGCCGTTTGAACCCGTTTTGGCGCGCCAGTTTGGAGTATTGAGTATGGTTGCCCTGTTGCTTGCCGGAACGATTGTGCTGTGCGCCGGCCTTTTGACGGTCGTTTTCGGCATTCCCATCAAGGAATTCAGTTTCGGCAACACAATGATCCTGTCAGGGGCGGTGATCGCCTGTACGGGAATCGTATTGATCGGCCTGTCCTTCGTCGTGCGCGAACTGAAAAATCTCGCCCGTCATCTGGACGAGGCGGGAGTCGGCGTACACGCGCAGCCGGCCTTGTCCGCAGCGGCACCCGCCGATGCGCCGCGTGCCCGCACAGAACCGGCTCAGGCCAAAGCCGCTCGCGGCCCTTCGCGGCCTTCGGCAAAACAGGACGTCCTGTTCTCGCGCGATGAAGAGATCGATGCTGATTTGGCCGCCGAGATCGACCGGCTGCCGCCGCAGGCGCCCTCGCTCTCGCCATTGCCGCAATGGAGTGACGAGCCTGACGTGCGCGCGCGTTCGGCTCCGCCGCGTCCGCCTGAGCGCGCCAATGATCGGGCCGCCGAATCCGGCGAGCGTCGCCGCGATATCCTGTTCTCATCCTCGCGGCGTGAACACGAGCGCGACCAGGTGAACAGTTCAAGTCTGGATTTCCCACATGCCGCTGACGCGCACCCCGATCGTGGCGCGCCGGATCCATTTGAGGCCGGTTGGCCGCCGGTCGATCGCACGCGGCCCGAACCCGACTTCGCCGCCGAGGCGCGTTCTAGCCGCGCCCCGCGCAACGGCGGCGCCCGTCAATCGCCGCGCCGCAATGAGGCGGCGTCCGTCACCGTGGTGAAATCCGGCGTGGTCGATGCGATGGCCTATTCGCTGTATTCGGACGGCTCGATCGAGGCGCAGATGCCGGAGGGCATGGTGCGGTTCGAGTCGATCGACGAACTGCGCGCGCATCTTGACCAGCGCGGCTAACGGCGCCCGGCTTTGGCGTTTGATCGGTGGCCCCGCCAGACTTGTCACGTCCCGGACTTTGACCGATAGTCGGCGCGGCGAGATCAAGGCGCGGCGGCGCGTTTATTCGGGCAAAAGACGTTCGGGATATGGGTGTGGGGGAAACAAAAAACTTCGTTGATCTGACGGCAAAGATCGTTTCAGCCTATGTCAGCAACAACTCAACCACCGCCGCCGACATTCCCGCTTTGATCGCGCAGGTCCATGCCGCGTTGCTGCGGGTTGCCAATGGCGGTGCCGAGGCAATCCCGTTGCCGGAGCCCGCGCGGCCGGCGGTGTCGGTGAAAAAATCCATGACGCCGGATTACCTGGTGTGTCTTGAAGACGGCAAACGCTTCAAGTCGCTCAAGCGCCATTTGCGCAGCCGCTACAATCTGAGCCCAGAACAATATCGTGCGAAATGGGGCCTGCCCGACGACTATCCGATGGTCGCGCCGAACTACGCGGTGGCCCGCTCGCAATTGGCCCGGAAAATGGGGCTTGGCCAGCAGCGCCGCCGCAAGCGCTGAAATAGCTTTTTCCGAGCCTTAATTTCTCCGGGGATGCTTATCCCCGGTGACTTGCGGCGAATTAGAGTGTAGGCATATATTCCTATCAAACGAATAGGTGCCGCGATGTTGCCGAATGTGTCTTCCGATCCTGTCATACGTGTGTTGCCGGCGGAAACCGGATGTGCCGGTCATCTTGCCTACCGGCGTGTATCGGCCTGCGTGATGCAGGATTTTGGCGTCATCGCGGACGAGATGGCTGCGCCCTCGCGCGGATCGCCGCGCACGGCGCTCGCCCGGCAGGTGGCGATGTATCTGTGTCATGTCGGCTTTTCGATGAGCTTCGAGGCGATCGGCCGCCAGTTTGGCCGCGACCGCACCACGGTGGCGCATGCCTGCCGGGTGGTCGAGGATCGCCGCGACGATATCTGGTTCGATTGCCGGATCGCGGCGCTTGAATTGGCGCTCAATGGCAAAACGATGAGCGAAGCGGAGCGCGGCCAATGAAAAAGCGTGCCGTGAAAATGCCGCGCGCGCGCCGTGCCGTGGCGAAGCCTACGCTGCCTCACGATGGCATCGATCCCTTTATGGCGCAGCATGCGTCGCTGGCCGCACGTGAGATCATGACCAATGAGGGTGTCGCGCGTGTCCTCGTCAATGACAGCGAAAGCCCGCTGGCGTGGCTCGCGCGGCGCAAGGGCCGCGACGGCCGCGCGATGATCGACCAGAACCAGTTCATCGCCGGAGAAAAACTACGGGCCGATTTCACCCGCGCCAATCTGACGCCGCGCGTCACATCGAGCTGGTCCGGCATCGGGCGCACGAACGGTTCGGGCGGCGGCGCGGGGGAAATGACCGATCTGATCGTGGCTTCCCGCCAGCGCGTGCGGCTTGCGCTGGAGTCCTGCGGCCCGGAATTTTCCGGCGTGCTGATGGATGTGTGTTGTTTCCTGCGCGGGCTGGAAGATGTAGAGCGCGAGCGCGGCTGGCCCTCGCGCTCGGCAAAGGTGGTGCTGCAACTGGCGCTGGATCGGCTGGCGCGGCATTACGGGCTTCGCGTCGATACGCGGCGGCCAGCGCACATCCGCACGTGGCTTGCGGACGATGCGGCGTTTACGAGTTGAGTTTACGACGCCGCCGCCAGCGTCTCGGAGGCGTCCCGGCGGATGCGCTCGACCATGGCGCGCACGCCGTTGGAGCGCTGCGGGGTGAGATGTTCGCGCAGCCCAAGCTCCTCGAACACTTTCAGCGCGTCGGTGCTGAGAATGTCCTTGGCGTTCTTGTCCGAATAGAGCGTCAGCAGGATCGCGATCAGTCCGCGCACGATATGGGCGTCGCTGTCGCCGACGAAATGCAGCACGGTGTCGCCATTCGGCTGTTTCGTGGCGGAGCGTGACAGCCAGACCTGGCTGGCGCAGCCATTGACCTTGTTCGCGGCCGAATGATCCGCCTCCGGCAGCGGTTCCAGCGTGCGGCCAAGCTCGATCACATAGCGGTAGCGGTCGTCCCACTCCTCCAGCAGCGCGAAATTGTCCTTGATGTCGTCGATGGTCATGAGCGTCCGCAACAGTCGGGATCGGGAACACGGCAGCGGCCGCGCTCTGTATATAAGGGCTGGTTCTATACGCAAAAGGCGAGCGCCAGAAAGAGATATTGCTGCCGATATTACATCCGGATGCCGGATTTAGTCCCGAGTGGCGGCTTACATTGGTGGTTGCCACTCGATGTTCAGATCATCCGCCGTGAGCGTGTCGCGCAGCGCCGCGGTATCCGGGGCGCCGGTGTCGTCGTCGGAACCGATCGACCCGGTGCGGTCGGGGTTCTTCCTGTCGAGAACGCGTTTCGGCACGGGCTTCTTGAGCGGCTCGGCGTCGGATGCGGCCTTTTCGACCTTGGTTTCGCCTTTGGCTTCGGACTTTGGCTCGGCCTTGTCCGTGTCGGACTTCTCGATCTTGTCGGTGAAGAACTGATAGGCCTTGCGCGCGCCGGCCTGCAGCCGCGCGCCGACCGCGCTTGCCGCCTGTCCGCCGACCTCGCAGGCTTGCGGCTGGCGATTGCAGAACTGCACCATGTCCCCCATGGCCGCGCCGGCCGCCGTCACGGCCTGAACCGTGTCGACCTGCGGTCCCTTGTCCGCATCCGGCGTCTTACCAGTCGGCAAAAGCACGAGCACCAGCCCAAGCCAGAATGCCATGTGAAGCAGAAAGAACATCACGAACCCCGTCGTCTCTTGTCAATTGCGACCCACATCGCAACCATGCCGCGCTGGATCGACCACGAGCATGGTCTCGATCTAGCAAAGACGAATAAACTTGCAGTATTTCGGTTGCGGCAAATTCGATTCAAATTCGAATCAATGCATTTGCCGTAAATTTTCGATTGACGCAGGCAAGCAGCAAAAATCGAGCGTCCATACTTTCGAAACCATAACGCTGCGCATGCATCGGGCTTCGGAGCGCCGGCATTGGCCCGCGGAAACCTTGCGTTCACCATCCCTGCCAATTGCGCGGCGTGAAAACGCGGTAAAACCTGCATCCACGCAATGCGCGAACAGTTCGATCCGCCGCTTTAGCGTTCGCTTAAGGCCGCTCTGACACGATCCCTCAACACAAAAAGGGGGCGTTACGGCGTATCTTGCTTCGAGTGTCCTGCTCGATGCGCCAACGCGGAAGAAAAAGTGAAACTGTTCGAGATCATACGCGACCATCTGGATTCGCTGCTGCACGTTTCCGCGCGCCGCGACGTCATGACCAGCGCGCGCCATGGCGCGTTCATCGCGCCGCGTCTGCTGGGCAGTCTGGCTGCGCTTGCCTGTCTTCCGGTGTATCTCGCTTTTCGCGGCGCGCCGACGCTCACCGAAGTGATGGTGATGGTCTGGCTGATGACGCCGGTCTCGATCTCCTATTATCTGTCGCGCACCGGACATTTCGAGCGCGCGCATATGCTCTCGCTGTTGGCGCTCGCCGCTGTGATTTTCGCGGTCGCAGTGACGACCGGCGGCATTTCCTCCTTCGCTGCGGTGTGGCTGATCGCGGTTCCGCTCGAAGCCGCCTTGTCGGCGTCGCGCCGCGTGGTGGCCGCAGGCGT